>NZ_CP004078.1:4492500-4660000 GCF_000612505.1 Paenibacillus sabinae T27 | reverse complement strand
GCAGCCGGTCATGTCCTAATTCATGCGCGCAAACAAATCGCTGCCATTCCAAAGACAGCTCATTATGAATGACGATGAACCTTCTACGCAGCTTGCGGTAATATAACCCCTTGGTCCCCCTGCCGAGGTTCATAAATCGGACATGGATACCTAGAGCCCGGCATAGCTCAAACGGACAGTTAGTTTTATATTTTTTAATTAGTTGATGGACCAGTTCATCCATTTTCTTCACCTGCAGCATAGGTATTGGTTAAGGGCATTAATCATCCGATTTGTCTGGTTTGGAGGTTGGCTTTCGTTTGTTCATCTGCTTGGCTTCCCAGAACAAGCCTGTCAGCACGTCTTTTATCCGTTGTCTGTCTTCTTTGTTAAGCGGAATCCCGTCAAACATCAGCTCTCCGTCATCTTCCAGCATCTTTTTGAAATCGCGTTTGTCCTTACTGGTCGCCCATTCGGGTATTCCTTCAGCCATCTGCTCATACTCCTGTAAGTATCCTGCACGCTCCATAAGCTCCTCATAGGAGGCATTCATGGCTTCTGCCAGTCTGCGCAAGGTTGCCGGCTTGGGTACGCCGCGTAGACCGTTCTCGATGCGTGAGATCTGTGAACCACTGATTCCGGCGGCCACAGCCAGTTGGCTAAGGGTGAGACCTTTTCTCTCGCGCAGCCGTTTCATATATAATCCAAAATCTTGTTCCATCTCGAACACTCCTTATTTTGCAAATACCGTTAATATGACTATAAATCAATTTTGACAAAAGGTAAATATATCATCAATAAATTGCCAAAAGGTAAGAGAATGAAGATAACCGGGCGTTATTGGATAATAACAGGTGGAAAATGGCTGAAAATCAGATTTTACGAAAAGGAAGATTAAGGAGTATATTATATAAAAAATACGAACGATATACGAACAGTATCCATTTTATCACATTAATGATCATCACTGAATGAGTTTTTTGAACCACACCAAATAAAGGAGGGATAATAAAGAAATTGATTTTAAATTGAACTGGATTGGCTAAAACCCTATTTGACGGCGATTTCACGTTCTAATGAAAGGGATGAGAAAATGAGACAGGACGACATTGCACAGTTGGAAAAGCTGCTGCCGCTTGCGGACAAATACGGGCTTGCATATATTGTGGCGTTGATATTGATGATTGTAGTTATTGTGCTGCTTCGAGCAATCGCAAAAGGGAATTTGGTGCCGCGCGAGCTGCTGGATAAGGCTGAGGAGGATCGTGACCGCCTGCAGGCGATTCTGGATAAAGAGCGCTCAGAATTCATGCAGCCGACGCTGGAGGTGCTAAAGAAATGGAAAAACGAACAAACTAAAGACGAGGATTAAGGCCGCCAAACTTCACCGGCTGGGTATCTATTTCAGCTCTGACATGGGGATAATAAGAGGGAAATCCAGGCATTGGACAAGCCCTGAGCTGCGAACCAAAAACACTCGATGAGCCGCAACGCAGGCATATTCGCCATCATTGAACGTCCGATAAGTAAAAATTTCGGATATTTAGCAAGGAATTTATTGGTTTTCATACGTATTTTAATTCTTCTCAGGTACAAACATTGCCGAAATGTAAGCCCTATCTTTTGCATTTCATATGTATTTTAGAACGATACCAGCTATTTTCTCGATAATTTAATAAAAATGTGAAAAAATATACCTGAATAAATAATCATTTTGATGTATAATCTTAAAAGACTCTGGTGCTTCACCGTGAAAGAAGTTGAAGATTTTCGATCCGTTTTATTGTATGATATGAGGAAAGCTTGAAACATGACTTGTGATGAGACATTGATACGGAAGAAGGATGGGGGGAACAGCATGACCGAACTTACGACTACCGCAGGCAAAGTCAACTCCAATAACCTGCTGCGGCGAGACGTACGGTTCCTGGGAAACATTTTGGGCGAAGTCTTGGTACATCAAGGCGGCAATGAACTGCTGGAGATCGTGGAGAAGATTCGTGAGACCAGTAAATCGTTGCGCTCTGTGTTTTTGCCTGAACTGCACAGCGAATTTAAGGAATTAATCAATTCCCTGGACCCGGAAAACCGGCATCAGGTAATCCGGGCATTCGCCATCTATTTTCAATTGGTGAATATCGCCGAACAAAATCATCGGATTCGCCGGAAAAGAGACTATGAGCGCTCTGCGGGTGAAACCGTTCAGCCTGGTTCTATAGAAAGCGCAATTCAGGAACTGCGGGAACGGGATTTTTCTCCTAAGGAAGTCTGGGAGATTATTAATGGCCTGTCGCTGGAGCTGGTCATGACCGCCCACCCGACGGAAGCAATGCGCCGTGCCATTCTCGATATCCACAAGCGGATCTCAGACGATGTAACGGGACTGGACAATCCGACCTTGACATTCCGGGAACGCGAGCAGCTGCGCGAGAAGCTCCTAAACGAGGTTATCACCTTGTGGCAGACCGACGAACTGCGTGACCGTAAGCCTACGGTGCTTGATGAAGTGCGTAACGGAATGTATTACTTTCATGAGACGATTTTTCATGTGCTGCCGGATGTCTATCAGGAGCTTGAGCGCTGTCTGAGCAAGTATTATCCTGGACAGAATTGGCATGTACCGACTTACCTGCGGTTCGGTTCATGGATCGGCGGCGACCGGGACGGCAACCCTTCGGTTACGGCTTCGGTTACCATTCAGACGCTGCGTATTCAGCGCATTATGGCTATACGGGAATACCAGCAGATCATGCGCCAGCTGATCCAGTATTTGAGCTTTAGCACCAGCATCGTGAATGTCACGCCGGAGCTGCTGGAATCGATTGAGAAAGACCGGGCGGTTGTTCAACTGGAGCGCAGCGATGCATGGCGCAACGATAACGAGCCTTACCGGATCAAACTGAGCTACATGATTACGAAGACGCAGAACGTGCTGGACGACAAGAAAAAAGGTACGCTTGAGCGCTATTCTTCCCCGGAAGAGCTGATTAACGATTTGAACGTTATCGACCGCAGTCTGCGGCATCACTATGCCGATTACGTGGCCGACACTTATATTAAAAAATTGATCCGCCAGGTAGAGTTGTTTGGCTTCCATACGGCGACACTCGATATCCGTCAGCACAGCCAGGAGCATGAGAAGGCAATGACGGAGATTTTGGCCAAAATGGATATCACGCCGGATTACTCCAAGCTGACGGAGAGTGAAAAGATCGAGCTTCTGGAGAAGCTGCTTAACGATCCGCGGCCGCTGACCTCTCCTTATCAGGAGTACAGCGAATCGACGGAAGAATGTCTGGAAGTGTACCGGACCGTTCACGCGGCTCAGGCCGAGTACGGCAAGCAGTGTATCACAAGCTACCTGATCAGTATGGCGGAAGCGGCGAGCGATATTCTGGAGGTTATGGTCTTCGCCAAGGAAGTGGGCTTGTTCCGCCGGGACAAAGACGGCACTGTTGTCTGTACACTGCAGGCGGTTCCGCTGTTCGAAACGATCGATGATCTTCACGCTGCGCCGGAAATCATGCGCACGATCTTCAATCTGCCGATCTATCGCCAGGCGGTAGAGGCCATGAGCAACCTGCAGGAGATCATGCTTGGTTATTCCGACAGCAATAAGGACGGCGGCGTTGTGACCGCCAACTGGGAACTGCGCGTAGCGCTGAAGGAGCTTACGGCCATGGCCGACTCGTACGATGTGAAGCTGAAGTTCTTCCACGGCCGGGGCGGAGCGCTTGGCCGGGGCGGAATGCCGCTGAACCGCAGTATTCTGGCTCAGCCGGCTTCCACCATCGGTGGCGGGATCAAGATCACCGAGCAGGGCGAGGTCATTTCCTCTCGCTATAAGATGAAAGGAATCGCCTACCGCAGTCTGGAGCAGGCGACGTCGGCCCTTGTCATCGCGGCCATTAACGCGAGAACCCCGCACAGTGATCTGTATGAGAATAAATGGGAAGATATTTGCAGAGAAATTTCCGAGATATCGCTGACGAAGTATCAGGATCTGATCTTCCGCGATCCGGATTTCCTGAGCTTCTTTAAAGAGTCGACTCCGCTACCGGAAATCGGCGAGCTCAATATCGGCTCCCGCCCGTCCAAACGGAAGAACAGCGACCGGTTCGAGGATCTGCGCGCGATACCATGGGTATTTGCCTGGACCCAGAGCCGTTACCTGCTGCCTGCTTGGTATGCGGCAGGAACGGGGCTGCAAAGCTTCTATGATAACAAGGAAGAGAATCTTAAGATTCTTCAACATATGTACGAGCACTTCTCCTTCTTCACGAGCCTGGTTGATACGCTGCAAATGGCGCTTGCCAAAGCGGACCTGGTGATCGCCAAGGAATACTCGGAGATGAGCAAGAACGATGAAGCTCGCAAGCGGATTTACGGACAGATTGAGGAAGAATTCCGTTTGACCTCGGAGCTGATTTTGAAGATAACCGGCCAACAGGACATTTTGGACAATGTGCCGGTGATTCAAGAGTCGATCCGGCTGCGCAACCCGTACGTCGATCCGCTCAGCTACCTGCAAGTTCAGCTCTTAACCGAGCTTAGAGCACTGCGGGAGACCGAGCAGGACGATCCGGACCTGCTGCGCGAAGTGCTCCTTACGATCAACGGAATTGCCGCCGGTCTTCGCAATACGGGCTGATACCGCGGCCATTCCCTGATTCGCCTTCGCTAGACACTGCAAGCCCGCCTTCTATCCAGTGGAAGGCGGGCTTTTTGGCGTTTGCCTAAACTTGGAAAACGCCGGAACAACCCTTGATTTTTACCCGTGGTTGAATTACGATTTAAATACTTGTACCGTGAATATGGGAGACTTCGACATACTAAGGGCGGCAAGTTTGGGGGAGTTAACTGGTGGAGAATTTGGAAGGCAGGTTGACAAAGCTTGCCCTGAAGGGCGATCAAAGAGCGTTTGCCGAGCTTGTCGAATTATATAAGGATAAAATCTTTCATCTGGGCTACCGGATGCTGAATAACCGCCATGAGGCGGAGGATATCGTTCAGGAAACATTTTTGCGAGTGTATCGGAACCTGGATCGCTACGATGATAATCAGAAATTCTCAACATGGATATACCGGATTGCGACCAACCTTTGCATCGACCGTCTGCGTAAACGCAGGCCGACCTACTCACTTGACGCCGAGCTTGGCGATCAGGAGGGGACTGATGGCTATTCCCTTATCCCGAGCGATAATGTGACTCCTGAAAGCGAGCTTATTCTTTCCGAAACGCAGAGAACGATTTATGAAGCGATAGACGAGCTGCCGGTCAAATACCGGTCCGTCATGATTCTGAGATATCTTCAGGACCTGTCGCTTCAGGAGATCAGCGAAGTGCTGAATATGCCGGTTACGACAATTAAGACCCGGGTACACCGAGGCCGGGAATTTTTGCGCAAAAAATTGGGCCCAAGATTATAAAGGAACATGCGATTTTTGTGAAACGTTTTATGAATCTGACGCGTATGAAAGTTAAGCAAGCCTTGCGACCCGATTTAAAGGGATATAAATAGCACTATGAAAGGATTGGCTCCTATGGAATGCAAACTGGCCGTCTCTATGATGCATGATTACCTGGACGACGACTTGCCCGAACAGCAGCAGCGGGACTTGAAGGAGCATCTTCTATCCTGTCCGGAATGCCGAGCACAATTTAAGGAACTGGAACAAACGGATATGCTGCTGTTTTCCCTTATGCACCAGAGCCCTGTAGCTTCGGATGAGCTTGTGGGACGCATTATGGGCGCGCTGCCGCCTTCCAAGAAAGAAAGAAGAGTTATTACCTGGATCAGAAGACATCCCGCTCTTACGGCGGCTTCGGTGTTTCTGCTCGTTATGCTGATGAGTTCCGTCACCTTCTTGAAACAGGACGGACAGCTAGTCGTCAAAGGCTCCGATCTCGATCAGGTGGTAATCCAGGGGAATACCGTCATCGTTCCTTCCGGCAAACGCGTCTCCGGTGATCTCACGGTTGAGAACGGCAAGACACAAGTGTACGGGGAAGTGAACGGGAATGTGACCGTCATCGACGGTTCGTTGTACCAGGCCTCGACCGCCCACATTTCAGGGCAAGTCAAAAGCATAGACCAGGCATTAAGCTGGATCTGGTATAAAGTCACCAATATGTTCTCCGATGTCGCTTATCGCTAATAAGGCGGCCGCTGAACATGATGAATTGCCGCGCCTCTTTTTCTCGAAAAAGACGGCGCTTTTTTGATCAGATGAAATCTTGGTTCCAGGCAATCAGCGTACGAGAAACGGATGCCTCCTTCTTAATGGAGGACGGCGCAGCCGTTTCTTCTTGTGTTTTGGACTGGCACTGATAAATTGCGGTTTTTTTAGGCGCATTAAGCACAAACTTGCAACATGGTCGTGAACGTTATAACCTAGATATGTTACACAATTAACAGATAATTTACATAAACCCAGCTAATATGAACTTACGGGGGTTTTTATGCAATGAGTTATTTTACGGACCTTACCTGGAAAGAGTCTATCAAGGATATCATTGATATTCTGATTGTTAGTTATATTATTTATAAAGTGCTCAACATGGTCCGCGGAACCCGTGCAATTCAGCTTTTGAAGGGGATTCTGGTACTGATAGTCATCTGGGCGTTCAGCACGCTGTTTGATCTATATACACTGAAATGGCTCATGAATCAAATGTTTACCTTCGGGGTGCTGGCCGTGTTTATTATCTTTCAGCCGGAGCTGCGGCGCGGTCTGGAACAGCTCGGAAGGGGAAAGTTCTTTGGCAGGACGGCGGAGAACGATGAGGAGGTCAGTAAGTTAATCGGCGAAATTATTAAAGCCGTAAATTATTTAGCACGCAGAAAAATCGGGGCATTAATCGTATTCGAACGGGCTACCGGCCTTAACGAATATAAGGAATCCGGCATTCCGATGAATTCCATGGTGAGCTCCGAGCTGCTTATTAATATTTTCATACCGAATACCCCTTTGCATGACGGAGCGCTCATTATGCAGGGGAACCAAATCGCGGCGGCGGCCTGCTACCTTCCGTTGTCGGAGAATCCTTTTATTAGCAAGGAATTGGGTACCCGGCACAGGGCGGGGATCGGGATTAGCGAAGTAACGGACGCGGTGTCTGTGATCGTCTCGGAGGAGACAGGCCAGATTTCGCTTGCCATCAACGGCCAGGTAGTCAGGGATATCAATGAAGAGTCGCTGATCTCCAAGCTCTATGAAGAGCTGAGGAACCATTCGCCTTTGACGGAAAAGCGAAACGCCTTCTGGAAATGGAGGGGGGGCGGCTCCAATGGATAAGTGGATGAACAACAATAATTTTAACAAGGTGCTTGCGCTGGCTTTAAGTATTATTTTGTGGGCGATGGTGCATACCGATACCACGTCTACCCCGCAGACAACCTCCCGGCTCGAAACCAAGATCATCGAGAATGTCCCGATTCAGGTCACCGGGCTGGATAAAGACAAGTATGTCCTTTCCAGAGATGTGGACAGCGTGAGAATGGAAGTAATGGGCAAGAGCACTGATCTGACTTATGTATTCTCCGACGCCTATAAGGTAACGCTTGATTTAAGCCAGGCGAAGCCGGGAACGAGTGAAATCGCCTTGAAATATTCGGTTCCCCGCGGAGTACAGCTGATATCAATTACACCCGATAAAGTGCATGTACGCATCGAGCAGCGGAATACCAAATCTTTTCCTGTAACGGTTGCAACCAAAGGAGCGCCTGGGGACGGTTACCAGGTGGGAACGCCGGTTGTGGAACCCTCAACAGCCAAAGTCACGCTGACCGCAAGCGAGCTGGATAAAGTGGCGAAAGTGCAGGGGATTATTGAACTGGATGGGGAAAAAGCGACGGTCACGGAGAAAAGAATGAAGCTCTACGCCTACGATAAGAGCGGCAACGAGCTGAAAGACGCTGTGATCGAGCCGGAGGCGGTGTCCGTCGACCTGCCGATTACGCTTCCCTTCAAGAGCGTGCCGCTGAGCATCGGATATACGGGCCGTCTGCCGGACTCGCTTGTGCTTTCAAAAGTAACTTCGGATGTGGACAGTGTTATACTATATGGGCAGGAAGCGGCGCTGGCTTCGGTCACCTCCTATGAGGCTACGATCGATCTGAGCTCCATAAGCTCTGCAGGAACGTCCACCCTCAAATTGGACCTGAAGCCGCCGGAGGGAACCGAAAGCACAGAACCGAAATCCGTCAATGTTACAGTAACAGCCTCCGAGGCCGGCGAGCGTACAATCTCGGGTATTCCTGTAACACTCGAAGGGATTGGCAGGGGAATGACCGCTTCGGTTACAAGTCCTTCAGGGAGTTCTGTCTCGCTGACGCTATATGGGGCAAGCTCGCTGCTGAATCAGTTGGACAAGGGGAATATCAAAGCCGTTGCCGATTTAAGCGGATTGAGCGCAGGGAACCACGTGGTGCCGTTGCAAATCGCGCTCCCTCGCTTTGTAGAGCTGAGTAGTGGTCAAAGACCGTCAGTAACGGTTCAGCTCCATAATCCAGCTTCCTCCGCCTCTCCATCGGCCACGCCGGTGAACGGGTCCGTGGCAACGCCAGAGCCAAGCTCTGAACCCACATCCGGCAGCGGAACTGTTGAAGAGCCGTCGCCGGGCGCAGTAAATGGCAACCCGAGCCCTACGCCGCAGGCAGCTTCTCCCGAAAGCGGTAATGTCGGGGAAGCGGGAAATATTCCGCCAGTGCAGTAATAGCTGTACTTGCCTATAAATGGATGGGTTAACCCATTGTTTCAAGGGTTTACAGAACACTGAGTATTCTGAAATCATATATTATCAATATTAAGCTGATGCAGCATAACAAAAAGGAGAACAGACATGGGAAAGTATTTTGGAACCGACGGTGTGCGTGGAGTCGCCAACCGTGAATTGACGGCGGAGATGGCGTACAGCATCGGTCGCTGCGGAGGATATGTGCTTACCGCCAACGTGGAGAAGCCTAAGGTGGTTATCGGGATGGATACCCGGATTTCCGGCCCTCTGCTTGAATCGGCGCTCGTAGCCGGTATGTTATCGATTGGCGCGGAAGTTATCCGCCTTGGCGTTGTAACAACGCCTGCGGTCGCATATATTACCCGTTTATTAAAAGCGGATGCGGGCGTTATGATTTCAGCGTCCCACAATCCGGTGCAAGATAACGGCATTAAGTTTTTCGGAGGAGACGGCTTTAAGCTGTCGGATGAAACCGAACTGCGCATTGAGGAATTGATGGATGCCGAGAACGATGAGCTTCCGCGGCCCATCGGTTCGGGTCTCGGTACCGTGAGAGAAGACTTTTCTTCCAAATATCTCTATTTGGATTATTTAAAGACCACCATTTCGAACAGCTTCAAGGGACTGAAGGTTGTACTGGACTGCGCGCACGGCGCGGCTTACGAGTTGGCTCCCCGTCTGTTCAGAGAGCTTGGGGCTGAAGTGACTGAAATTGGGGCAGAGCCGAACGGTCTGAACATTAATGACGGCTACGGCTCCACCCACCCTGAGAAGCTGAAGGACGAAGTGCTGCGGCTTGGCGCGGATTTGGGACTTGCCTTCGATGGCGACGCCGACCGCCTGATTGCCATCGACGACAAGGGTGAAGAAGTGGACGGCGACTATATCCTCTGCATTTGCGGTGATGCCATGAATCGCGCAGGCAAGCTGAAGGATGGAACGGTTGTCTCGACGGTAATGAGCAACATCGGCTTTTACAAGGCTGCCGAGAAATTGTCTCTTAACACGGCGAAGACGGCAGTGGGCGACCGCTATGTTATGGAGGAAATGCGCAGCAACGGTTATAATCTGGGAGGCGAGCAGTCGGGCCATGTTATTTTCCTGGATTACAACACGACCGGCGACGGCATTTTGACCGCCATTCAGCTGGCGGATACGCTGCTCTCTTCCGGCAAGAAGCTCAGCGAACAGAAATCGATCATGACCAAATACCCGCAGGTGCTGGTTAATGTGCGTGTTCAGGATAAGAGCAACTATCCGAACAATTCTGCGATTGAGGCAGCTATTACAGAAGTTGAAGGCAAGCTCGGCAGCAATGGGCGGGTTCTTGTTCGCCCTTCGGGTACCGAGCCGCTGATTCGTGTAATGGCCGAGGGTCCGGTGAAGGAAGATTTGGACCAATTCGTTGGACGGATTGTCGAGGTTGTTCAGCGTGAGCTTGTATAAAAGCGTCCCTGTTTTTTTATGATTTCCAGCATCACCTATCCGGCTTTGCGGCATCAATAGTAGAGCAAGGCCGGATTTTTTAATTCATTTGCAAAAGCGCGGTGACGTGCATATAATAGACTATGTTCATTATTCGAGAAGGAAAGCGGGGATCGTGAGGTTAACCACTTAAGCGCCAGAGCTTGAACCTGCGCGGGGGAGAAGGAGCAGCAATTAAGCCATGTTGGAGGCTGTGCTGATCCGGATCACGGCAAACTCAAGCTGACGAGGTGGAGGTGTTCGAAATGTTCGGCGGGGACCTCCCGGTGAAGCGCCAGAGCCGTAAATGGAAACGGAAAACGAACAGGGCAACCGTTCAGACAACGTTTTTGTGGGCGCAATCAAAAGAGAACTTATTAATGGGTATGCATACAAAGGGAACGGAAGCGAATCTGCTCGCGGCAGAGGAGAAGACTGTGCATTTCCAGATTTAAGTTGAAGTGACAGGTTATTTTGTTGAGTAATTTGACAACAGAATATTTGCTTATTCTCAAGCATGCCGCACGGCACGTTTCTTTCCTCATGCTGCCTACATTATAATCCAATGGACGGAGGAAATTATTTATGTGTGGTATCGTGGGATATATCGGCAATCAGAATTCTCAGGGAATCTTGGTAGAGGGCTTGAAAAAGCTGGAGTACCGCGGTTATGATTCGGCGGGTATTGCTGTGTTCACCAAGGATGGTCTGCAGATCGTGAAGTCGCTCGGCCGCTTAGCGAACCTGGAGTCCAAACTGGAACATTATCCGCTTGTCGGCAGCGCCGGCATCGGTCATACACGCTGGGCTACGCATGGCAAGCCATCGGATGCCAATTCCCATCCGCATACGGATGAAAGCCATAAATTCTCGGTTGTTCATAACGGCATTATCGAGAATTATCTTGAGCTGAAGGAAGAACTGATTGCCGAAGGATGCCATTTTTCTTCCGAAACCGATACTGAGGTGATTTCTCACCTGATCGCGCGCGAGTACGAAGGAGATATCGTCAAAGCTGTGCAAAAAGCGATTAAACTCATGCGCGGCGCGTTTGCGCTGGGTGTTCTGACTGAATACGAACCGGATAAACTGGTTGCCGTACGTCAGGCCAGCCCGCTCATTATCGGTCTTGGCGAAGGGGAAAACTTTATCGGCTCTGATATCCCGGCTCTGCTGGAATACACCCGTAACGTATATATTTTGAACGACGGCGAAATGGCCGTTCTGACAAGAGATTCTGTCGAATTAATGACCATTGAGGGTAATTTTATTTCTCGGGAAATGATTACTGTCGATTGGGATGCCGTAACCGCGGAAAAAGGCGGCTTTGAGCATTTCATGCTGAAAGAAATTCACGAGCAGCCTAAAGCTTACCGCGATACGATGCTCGGCCGCATGAATCCGGAAGGAACCAAAGTAATACTGCCGGAGCTGAAGCTCACCAACGAGCAAATCAAGAATATCAGAAATATTCAGATCGTTGCTTGCGGTACCGCGTATAACGCCGGTCTCGTCGGACGCAATCTGATCGAATCGCTGGTACGCATTCCTGTTGAGAACGACATCGCATCGGAATACCGCTACCGTTCGCCGATCGTAACGCCGGAGACGCTGGTTATTGTAGTCAGCCAATCGGGTGAAACGGCGGATACGCTGGCTGCACTGCGCGAAGGTCATGCCAATGGCGCACATGTACTCGCGATCACCAACGTCGTCGGTAGTTCCATTGCCCGCGAAGCGGATGATGTGCTCGTAACCTTGGCTGGACCGGAAATCGCGGTAGCATCGACTAAGGCTTACACTTCCCAAATTATCGCTTTTGCCTTGTTGGCCCTGTACATGGCTGAGGTTCGCGGTACGCAGACTGACGAAGAAATCGCTCATATTTTGGCGGCTATGCAGTCACTGCCGGAGCAGGTGGAATCCATTCTGGAGCAGAAGGATGCCGTTAAGGTATATGCTGAACAAATCGCCAAGCATGATCATTTGTTCTTCCTTGGCCGCGGAGTCGACTATGCCGTTGTCCAAGAAGGCTCGCTGAAGCTGAAAGAAATCTCCTACATTCATTCAGAAGCCTATGCGGCGGGTGAACTGAAGCACGGAACGCTGGCATTGATCGAGGAAGGCATTCCGGTTATCGCTGTGGCGACCCAGGAGTCCGTTCTGGAGAAAACCGTCAGCAACATCAAGGAAGTGAAAGCCCGCGGCGCAGACGTGCTGGCAATCACGCATGAAGAGCATGTCACCGACCTGCTGAAGTCCGTCGACCAGGCCTTTGCCATTCCGAAGACCCTGCCGATGCTGACCCCGGCCTTGTCCGTTGTGGTCCTCCAGCTGCTTGCTTACTACGCATCCCTGGCCCTCGGCCATGATGTTGATAAGCCAAGAAACCTGGCCAAGAGCGTGACGGTGGAGTAAGGGTATTAAAGGATAATTGAGCTTGATTCATTACAATAAAATGTTGTTCTTAACAATAAGTTTTGTTTAATAAAAAATTACAATAAAGATTTGTTCTATAACTAAAACCACAATTTTGACAGCATGAGCCGTCCTGCATTTTAAGGACGGCTTAATTTTTTAAATGGGGTAAAAATGAATTCAATTATAAGATTGATGACGCTCCAGAAGATGATAACTAATAATTATCAAACTGAAAATAACAAATAATAAAAGCTGCCTGATTGGCAGCTTTTATTATTTGAAATCCAAAGTTCTGGTTTCTCACACATACGAATAACGAGTTGAGTTTCAAAGTTGATAATTAATATACAGATTGAACGCAAGGTGGGTCTGCAAAAATAAAATGAATGACCCGAAAAGTCTGACAACAGATTGTTTGGAATCGGGCGAACCTTCCTAGTTTGGACCTCTTGGCGAAATACTTGGAAGACTGTATGGGGAGGAAAGGGGGTGAAAAGAAGGACAGTGATCACCCCAGCCATACCAAAACCCCCTATCTTATACAAAGAAATAATTGTGATAATCAATCCATTTCTGTTCACACAAATTAATTATAATGAATGAGAGGAACCCAGGAATGACAACATAAGGAAGTAGTATACATCTCAGTTTCCAGAGGAGGATATCTTTTATGGCTCACCAGAAGAGAAGGAACAAAGCTGCCTGGAAGTCACGAAAGCAAGAACAGCATCCCCATGGTAAAATCAAATCGCTCAAGGAATTGTCCAGCGAATATGAAGAGAAGCATACTACTTTATAAGGAAGAGAAAGACTGTCGGAGAAATTTGCCGGCAGTCTTTCTTGTTTAAATCATCTATATAAAATGATTTAATGAACTACTGAAATCCAAGAGAACGTTCGAATCGGGTATATAAAGAGTAAGACTACTGATAAGGACGTGAGTGAGATGACGACTTCAACAGCCGAAAGGAAAGCCGTAGAACAAGCCATGAAACAGACTTCCGACAAACGAATGCACGAGCGCTATTTGGCTGTACTTCTACGGTTGGAAGGCCGAACCATTGCCCAAATCCCGAAAACCTTGCACCTAGAGTTGGTTTCTGGAGGCATATCATACGGTTACTTCTGGATAAAATGAAATCAGAATCACCAAGATTTGCAGCAAAACAATTTATAGCTAATGGCTTAGCCCTTTGTTATCAAGGGGTGAAGCCATTAGTCGTTTTTGGGGATTATAACGGACAGTCCGCTATAGGCTGTTTTATGGAAACCGAAATGGAGGTGTTAATTTGTCTAAACTCGTGTGCCGAGTGATTATTCACAAATTGTGGTGACGACTTCGACTTATTCCATCTTGGTTGCCCTACTTGTGTTGACCTCTTTTTTTACTACGATTGCACGCAATTAACTTCTCTCAACTGGCTTCGTTCCCTTGGCATGAATCAGTTAATGCCTGTTCTCGCATGGGTTGGCTTGCCGGAAGGAAGCAGATCAGCGTCACAATAAGAGCAGACGTTATAAATAACACTGATCCCAATATGGAGCTCGATATAGCATGAGCGAAGTGTATCTTTGAAGGTTGATCCGTATGGATAGCTGCATCAAATACGGATATGAGAATAGCCAGTCCCAAAGAGGAACCGCTTTGATGCGCGACATTAATAAGACCCGAAGCTGCACCGGTATCTTGAGGGTCCACATCTGAGAGCCCCAAGGCGGTAAGCGGTTGGAAAACCATGCCGGCGCCAATGCCCATGATCGCTAAGAGGATGAACATTTGCGGGAAAAACTGGGCTTGTACGCCAACGATCCGGCTTATCCAGAGGGTACCCATGATGGCTAATAGCAAACCGGCCATTAGGACTTTCCTATTTCCAAAACGGTGCACTAACCCGGGCATCAAATACATCATCCCGAACTGGGCGCCTGTAAATGGCAGGAAGGCTAAACCTGCTTCCAGTGAGCTAAAACCGAGCACATTTTGCAAATACTGAGGGATAAAGAAGAAGAGTGAAAAATTCCCGCACACGATGAGGAACCTTCCAAGATAAGCCCCAGACCGTTGGCGGTTCGCAAACAATCGGAGCGGGATGATCGGCTCCGTCGCCCGAGCTTCAATAAGAACGAATGCCGCTAACAAAATAATCCCGGCTGCAAGCGAAATCCATGTTTCGGGTTTCCCCCAACCGCGCTCGGCAGCTTGAACAAAGCCGTATACCACCGCGGTCATGCCGATGACGGAGACAATCGCACCCCAAAAATCAAAACGTCCGGTTCTCGTACCTGTTTTCTGGATATACCTCTGTACCAAATACAGCAAAGCAATCCCAATGGGGACATTGATAAACATCCCGACACGCCAAGAGATAAAATCGGTGAAAAATCCACCAAGTAGGAGACCGATACTGCCGCCTCCAGCCGAAACCGCGCTGTATATCGCAATTGCTCTGGAACGTTCCTTGGCCTCGACAAAGCTTGCTGACAGTAATGCTAGCGCGGCAGGCGTTGCTAATGCGGCCGCAAAGCCTTGGAATGCACGGGAAACCAGCAAAAATTCGGCTGTCGGCGCCAAACCAGCAAGCATGGAGGCAAGCGAAAATAATCCAATGCCTATACCAAGCATTCTTCTACGCCCCAGAAGGTCACCTGCCCGGGCACCGAGCAACAAGAAACCGCCGAACGGCAAGATGTAGCCATTTTGGACCCAGGTCAAGCTGGTCGCCGTCATATGCAGCGAACGGCCGATTTGAGGGATTGCCGTTATCATAATGGAGGCGTCAAGCACAATAATCAGTTGACATGCAATAATAATGGTTAAAATCATCCTTTTTGACTGATACATAAGCATGTTCCTTTCCTTTTCATTTGTTTCGTGCTCCTGAACAATATTATGGATGGAATTGGAGGAGGGAAGTAGACCGTTACTGCATAAAACTTGCCTAAAGCTGCAAAATGATGTAGTTTGAAAAAGAAAGGGGGGGAATGGAATTCATGCCGGAACAAAGAGTGGATAACCAAGTTAACTTTGGAAAGAGTGTTTCTATTCATAAGAAAGCATTGGATCAGATCATTGCTATGGCGGATCGGATTACTCTGGCGGAGGGACGGACGTCAACGATAGTTCCGTTTCTTACGATTGTCAGGAGCAGTCGTGAAACGCCGAAAAGTCTGGGTGTGTTGACGCCTTCTTTTTGCCTGATCCTTCGAGGGACTAAGAAGCTTTACCTTGGTCAAGATATCTTCCATTACTCGGCGGGGGATTATTTGACGTCACTCATCGATATGCCGGCTGCCGCCCAAGTCATCGACGCTACGGAAGAATCGCCCTATATCGGTTTACGTGTCGATTTTACGACTCAAGAAATAGCTTCTGTGGTCATGGAGGCGGAAATCAGTACGGAGCCAAAGGAGAAAAGTCGGAGTGCCGGTGTCTTCATCGGAAAATCAGATGCCGCGCTGCTGGACATATTTTTCCGGTTGCTGAAGCTTGTTGATAAGCCTAAAGAAGTTCGATTTCTTTCCGAGTTGATTAAAAGGGAAATGATTTTTAACTTGCTGTCAGGAGATTTTGGACACTTATTTTTGCAAAAGGCGCTCTTTGATCAAAATGCGGAAGGAGTCGGAAAGGCCATTCATTGGATCAAAGAAAACTATGCACGCTCTTTCACCATTGAGGAACTCGCCAAATCCTGCAACATGAGTATCTCTGGGCTGCATCATAAATTCAAAGCCGTCACGACAATGGGGCCCTTGCAGTACCAGAAACAGCTTCGCCTTCTGGAAGCGAGGCGCCTCATGCTGAGTGGTCCGATGGGGGCAACGACAGCCGCTTTGACAGTAGGCTATGAAAGTCCGTCACAGTTCAATCGGGAGTATCGGAGGATCTTTGGTCTACCTCCTCTCCAGGATATGAAATCGTTGCGAAAAACTTCATATGCCGGGGGATTTGAGGATAGTTAAGTGGTGTCGGTCAGCATTAAGGAAATTCATGAATGAAAGCAGCGATTGGCTGGCCTCCGGGGATTCGAACGCGGTGGAGGGTTAAAAATCCCTGTTTTTTTACGGCGAACCCGGGCTTTGTTGTTACGGCAAAGTCAAATCCGGCACGCTTAACCACCTGTAATACTTTTTGATTGAATTTACCAGATGGATAAGCAAAAGCGATTACTGGGTGCCCCAATCTCTTCTCCATCTTTTGTTTAGCTCCCCAAATTTCATCCACAAGTTGTAATGGGGTGTTTTTTGTCAATTCTGTGTGATGCCGGGTATGCGCACCAATTTCAATGCATCCGGATCGTTCCATTTCTTTTATCTGATCCCAATTCAAATGATTAGGAAAACCGATAAAGTCACTGGTGGCAAATATCGTTGCTTTCATTTGAAGCTTTTTTAAAAATGGATACATGATCTTGTAATTATCCAAATAACCATCGTCAAACGTAATCAAAATCGGCTTATCCGGGATCATCTCTCCCGTTTTCCAACTGATTAAATCTTTGAAAGTCATGGTGTGATATCCGGCATTCTTCAAGTGTTCCATTTGTTTATAAAATACCTTTGGGGGAACAAAAAGCGTACTGGATGGATTGATGCCAATCGAATGATACATCAAGATGGGAATTGAATCTGGGTTGACTGGAGGGATCATTTGAATGGATTTACTTTTTGATGGCGATTGTTTTTCCTCAATTCGCGATTGGGGAAGGGGATCCGCTTTTCGTTCGCATCCGGTAATTATCATAATGAGCATCACAAAAATGAGGGGCATGGTGTGCGGTTTAAACATAATATACTCAACCTCCCATGTAGTATCATGTTCATTTCAGAACAAAATAATCTGGGAATTTTATTGATATTATCGTAGTGAATATAAAGTTGCAGAATTTTCGAATAATGAGAGGTGACGCTTCAAATGGATACTGATCAGGAACTAAGTATTGGTCAAGTTGCTGAGCGCACTGGACTGAGCATCTCCTCGCTGCGATTCTACGAGCGCGAAGGCCTGCTGTTGTCCACTCGGGTCGCACGCGACAACGGCGGCCGCCGTCGCTACAGCCCGGCCGATGTAGAGTGGCTCGGCATCTGTACCAAGCTCCGAGCTTCTGGAATGCCGATTGAGCAGATCAGAAGGTTCGCGGAACTGGTCCGTCAGGGCCCTGGAAACGAACACGAACGACTTAAAATCCTCCGCGAACACCAACAACGAGTCGCCGTCAAAGTTACGCACCTGAACGACTGCCTCGAACTCATCAACTGGAAAGTGGACGTCTACGAACAACACCTTGAGCAAGGAACCGCACAGCACCTCTGGACCGCCGGTAAATGAGAAACCATGGCGCTATGCGCTGCCTGCGGTTATCTTCATCTGTTCAGCGCCCAAAATCGGAAGCTATACAATCAAGGACCCAACATGATGACGAAAACCATTGGTTTTAGGACAGTACTTGACCTTAAGTGCACTACAGGTTGTATGGTGGATATGAGAATATCAGTAAGGAGATGAAACACCATGCAGCATCAAAGTTATTCAAAAACTATGCAGCACAGAATTGGTTCCGGATTTGGCAATCGAAGCACCGCCGATGAGGTACTGCACGAAATCGATCTCTCCGGACGTCTGGCTATTGTGACCGGTGGGTACTCGGGCTTAGGATTGGAGACCACACGAGCCCTCGCCCGTGCCGGAGCCCATGTCGTCGTTCCGGCGCGCCGTCCCGCCTCTGCTGAACGGGCGCTCGCTGGCTTGAAAGGTGTTGAGGTGGTTGAGCTTGACCTTTCGGACCTCTCCAGCGTCCGGGCATTTAGCGATCGGTTTCTAGCCAGTGGTCGCAGTATCGAAATTGCTATCCTCAGCGCCGGGATCATGGCCTGCCCGGAGACTAGGGTGGGGCCTGACTGGGAGGCCCAGTTCGCCATCAACCACCTGGGCCATTTTACGCTGATCAACCTGCTGTGGCCAGCACTCGTTGCCGAGGGAGGAGCGCGCGTGGTATCTGTATCCTCAGCTGGCCACCACCTATCGCCGATCCGTTGGGACGACGTGCAGTTCAAGCGCAGTAGTTACGACAGGTTCCCTGCCTACGGGCAATCCAAGACCGCCAACATCCTGTTTGCCGTCGAGCTCGACAGACGTGGTGCGGAGCACGGTGTACGGGCATTCTCGCTGCACCCTGGCGCAATTCTGACGCCGCTGCAGCGTCATCTGACAAAGGAGGATATGGTCACGCTGGGTTGGATTGACGAAAACGGCAAACCGGCCGATCCAACATTCAAGACACCTCAGCAGGGTGCCGCTACCCAGGTGTGGGCGGCCACCTCCCCAAAACTTGCCGGCTTAGGTGGAATCTACTGCGAGGACTGTGACATCGCAGAACCGGCTCCTGACGACGGCACCCCAATCGGAGTTAAGGACTACGCGGTCGATCCTCAGCAAGCCTTGCGCCTATGGGAACTCTCTGCCGAACTGACAGAGACCAATATACCAACCGTCTAATGCTGCATCCGTACGTATACTCGAAACGCGAAAACGCATCCTGACAGAAGCGTAGCCTCCATAATCGTTTTTACGACCTGTCTTTGATGAGACCCGCGGAAAATTGCGGCGGTTGTTTTTGCATCGAAGACGCATATTTCATTCGTTAGCCATATGTGCTTCCTGCAGTAAGAGATAAAGGGGACGCTAGTTGAATAATGCAGCTGCCATTCTAGGACTATTTTTTCACGTCTATAAGGCAGCTGCTTTTTTAACTTTATTTCATCCTCTGATGGTGCCGCGTCAGCGGCATGAGCGTCTATAATAATAATTTATTTTCATTTAACACAAGCAGCAGGTTCGCCGACGATTGAGGCTGAGCGCTACCCTCGGTGAACCGGACGGAACGCCCTTTGGTCCAGAGGAATCATCATACATAATAAAAGAGCCCTATAAGAGGACTCACAGTTCATCACCCAAAAAATAGCGATCTCCACCTGCGTTTTTATAAGCTCTAATAACATTCAACATTGCCTGCTTTTGTTGCTTACTTAATTTAATATCCGTGCTGTACAAACCGGTTCCAGTTAAACGAATTATTGTCTTCTCTGCATTCGCCATTGCTCTAATCATTTTTAAGTCATCACGGTAAACTGTACTTGAATAAACTTCGTGTACAGTATAAAGTGACATGCTTCCTCTAACATAATCATTGATATTATTTATGCTAAATAACTGGTCATCAGCTCTGATTTCGATCCAATTAGTGCCTATTTGATGGGTCCCTATATACTGCACTACAAATTCCAAATCCGACACTTTTCCATTGTCATTAGAGAAGTAAACATAAAAATCGCTCTTACCCTTGTTTTGCTCGGTTGTTTGAGCATAGTAGAACGAAACATCTTGTACCTCGTCCCTTTCTTCAACCAATCCGGATACCGCTTTTGCAATTTCCTCCGGTGATTTTGTAGGTTGCGGTTGATTGCTTTGCTCATTTGAACTACAAGCAGATAAAGACATGACGACAAGAACACAGAATATTAGTTTTTTAATCATCTTAGTTTCAAAGACCCCCCAATCGCAGTACCACTAGCAAAACTAATTGTCCACTCAGAAGCAGGAATTTTGTAGACTATCCAATCATGCTTTTCTACATATCAAGCCTCCCAAGGGATGTTAGCCTACTAATTATATCCAAAAGATAGTTTTTTGGATAGACTAGGAGTATCTTAGTGCCAAAAAACGATCCAAAAACCTGTAATGTGCATATGAGCTGCAGCCGGCGTTGTTCTCTTTGTACCACAGTTTCGCACCTGGGCATAACACGGAAGTATCAGTGTGATTGGCTCCGGGTGGCGGCAATTTATCTAGCGATTTATCCTTGGCGGATATTGCAAGACTTTGTGATGTGTTCTATATCGGGGGAACTAAGATCGGAGCGTTATTTGGGGAAGCAGCAGTGATCCTAAATGATGAGCTGAAAAAAGATTTTCGGTATATGATCAAGCAAAAGGGAGGATTACTGGCCAAGGGGAGATTACTCGGAATCCAGTTTGAAACCTTGTTTGAAGATGGCTTGTACTATGAAATTTCCAGTCATGCCGTAGAAATGGCGATGATGATTCGAGAGGCTTTTGTTGAAAAAGGCTTTTCATTACGATATGATTCCAAAACCAATCAACAGTTTCCCATTTTGCCGGAAGATGTGTTGATGAAATTGGGCACAAAGTATTCTTTTTCCTTCTGGGAAAAAGCCGATACTAATCACAGTGTTGTGAGATTCTGTACCAGTTGGGCTACAAAAAAAGAAAATGTTGAAATGCTGATTAAGGATATTAAGGAATTGGAATAGTTCAATAAAACAGCGACAGTCTAGGACCTTCTCGTCCATAACTGCCGCTGTTTCTATTACTGTAGTTAAGATCAATAGCAAACTCATTTATTTTAATTTGTTCACGAACTTCTCGATTCGATCGAATCCTTCATTAATATTCTCCACGGAAGTAGCATACGACAGTCTCACATAACCTTCGCCCATAGCTCCAAAACAATCTCCGGGAGACACAACGACATGCTGATCCTTCAGAAGCCCGATTGCAAATTCGTCAGAGGTCAGGCCTGTTTCTTTGATATTCATGAATACGTAAAATGCACCTTTCGGCATTAAGCAGGACAAGGTATCGATGCTGTTGATTCGGTCGACCATGATCTTTCTGCGCAGTTTATATTGCTCATTCATGTATGTAAGAGCGTCCTGGGGTCCCGTCAGGGCTTCGATTGCTGCATATTGTGCCGGAGTGTTCACGCAGGACAGCATAAATTCCTGGATTTTTTGCATTTCAGAGATGACAGGCTCCGGACCTAGACAGAATCCGACTCTCCACCCGGTCATGGCATAGGATTTGGATACGGAATCTACGATAATCGTTCGTTCTTTCATGCCGGGAATACGGGCGATATTGAAGAAATCTTCTTCATCATAGATAAGATACTTGTACACCTCGTCAAAAATCACATATAAATCATGCTCGGCGGCTATTCGCGCGATCATTTCTATCGTTGCCCGGTCCGCCACGGCTCCCGTTGGATTGGATGGCGTATTCAATAGGATGGCTTTGGATTTGGGGGTTATCGCTGCTCTTAAACCTTGCTCCGTAAAGTTGAACCCTTCTTCTTCGTACACCGGAACCGTCACCGGAACGGCATGATTCATTTCGATCATTCCATAATAATTGGTATAGCACGGGTCACTGACGATGACCTCATCTCCGGGATTCGTAAGGACCAGAAGGGAGAGGTAAAGCCCCTGCATCCCCCCAACGGTAATCATAATTTCATCAAGCGGATTGTAACTGACTTTATCAAAATTTTGAAAATGCGCGCTTACCGCTTCACGTAGAGGAAGAATACCGGAATTGGGTGTGTAATGCGTATGGCCGCGATCCATGGCTTTTTTGGCGGCGTCAATAATATGCTCTGGAGTATCAAATTCAGGTTCGCCTATTACAAAACTAATTACATTGTCTAATCCTTGGGCCATATCATACATTTTTCTGATTTTAGCCGGTTCGATGCTTGCGATCTTTGATGATAATTCTTTCATTCCTGATCTCCTTCCTCCACCCATTATCTGGGGATTGAAACCGCTCCTTCCACACCTTTTTGCAGGTGACCGTCTAAATATTCGACCCCAATGGAGTTTAAGCCTTCTTTTAGTGCCGCAATCATTTCATCTTTCTTGTCTGGGAGCATACCGCGAACGGGTATTACATTGGAGGTATGGAGACCGAAGAAAAAGGTATGGTCCAGGTTCAGTCCGCTTAACATTTCGATTTCCTCTTCAATATTTTGGCGCAAGGTATTTTCTATAAAAAGCCCTTCTTCTACTTCTTCATCCAGCGGGCTGCCGGGATCCACATGTAAAGTGGCAATAAAGATCAGCTTTGGCTTAACTTCATTTAGCAGTTTGCTGTTTGCTTTTGCATTTTCCCGTGTTTTTTCGCTGCCGGCTCCTCCGATGATAATATTTACACTAAAGTCCATTCCAGCTTCGGTTAAACGCTTTAACTGTACTTTGGCTTCATCCACCGTAAATCCTTTATTAAAATGTTCCACTACCTCGGGCATACCGGATTCCAGGCCGATATTGAGGTCGTTAATCTTTAAGGCTCTTAATTCTTTAAGCTCTTCATCGGTTTTATTTTTAATGTTATTAACGGAGGCATACATCGCTATAGTCTGAACTTGAGGCAGAATTTCATTGATTTTAACCGCAATGGATTTAAGCCGGTCTGCACTCAGGGCAAAAGGGTCGGCATTGACTAAAAATATACGGTTTACTTCAGGATACATTCGTTTGGCTTCCCATAAATCATGCTCAATTTGTTCCAGCGTTTCGACATGAAAAGGCACATCGCTATACATGGTACAGAAGCTGCACTCATTATGGCTGCATCCGACAGTGACTTGCAGTAATAGCGAATTCGCTTCAAAAGGCGGACGGTAAACGGGGCCGGTATACTTCATTTTCTCTTCTCCTTTGTACATAGCACTGATTTCTATAAGTTTACAATTATACGGCTATCTGAGGTAGTACGTACTTTAAAGTGCGTATCTCAAGTGAGTGACAAACAAAATATTAATTGGTAAATTTTAAATCTGGATTTATACTGAAAAAAGAAGTGCAAAAGAACTATAAGAAATCACGAAACAAGTGATTGACCAAAGGCAAACTCGTTCGAAAGGCGGGGGCGCAAAGCCACGGGTCTTCCGTTATAGTAAGCTATAACCAGACAGCCGGGTTGCTCAGAGGCTTGTTTTTTTGCGTGTTCTTACAGCAGAAGAAAGGAATGGTTCAACGAAAATGAGACGAATCTTTTGGAGTGTGCTTGTGGTCTGGATGCTCGTTGCATTAACCGAAATGGAAACAAGGGGGATGGCTGCGAGCGCAGCAGCAGGGCAGAACTACACATGGAAAGACGAGGTGACGAAGTTCAAAGTCGGACCGGTTGATTTTCAAGATCTCAAGGATGCTGATATCGCTGGCCGCTACTTAACCTGGACTATAATTCAAGATCACTATGATTCGATTTATGTTTTAAATTTGGATAACGGAAAGACGGAAAGATTGACTACCGATAAGACCCACAAATATAACCCGGTTCTAGCGGATACCATTCAAGGCCCAATGGTTCTTTGGATTCAGAGTAATGAACTCCATGGAAGTGATATATGGGGATACAATTTGAAAAGTAAGGAAAAAAAGAAACTGGTTGACGGCGGGTCATCCTCGCTAACGGAGCCCGTTGGAAATGGCAATTATCTGGCATGGGTTGATCATTACAAAGTCCAAGTTCTTAATTTGGCAAGCGGTGAGTCGGAGGAGATCGAGGAAGGGAGTAATCCTCAGCTGGGTAAGGGCCGGCTTATCTATCTGTACCGATCCGATGAAATTAGAGCCTATGATTTGGGTTCAAAGAGTGAAGATCATTTTTACGGAGCCAGCTTTCCGCATGATTATTCGTTCAATGGCAAATACATTGTGCTTAAGACCAAGCTTAGGGAAAATCAGGGTTATGTTGAGCTGAACGCAACCACTCCGTCTGAGAAGGGAATCGTGCTGCAAAAAGATTCTCCTTACAAATTGTCAAAAGTATTCACAGGGTTGTCCTATGGCATTTGGGTTGAAAAAGGAGAGGGAGATCAAGCAAAGGTAACAGGTGTAGACCTTTTGCATAAGGAGTCTTTTTCGATACCGCTGGAAGCGACATACAATCATGTACTCGGACTCTCCGGCGATACGCTGATTTATTTAAATAAAGGCGGTTTTATCGTCAAAAGAACCATCATTCCTCCGAGTACCCGTGCAGACCGGAATGCAGAACCGATTCATGTCGTTATGGATGGGGTAGAGGTTCCCCTGCGTACGGCCCCGATTTCGCTTAACAATAGCACCTATGTCGAGTTTCGTTCCCTGTTCGAGCGGATGGGGTTCGGCATTAAATGGGATAACAAAACGCGCCAGATCACGGGCACCAAGGGAAGCCTGGTAATTAAACTGACTATTGACAAGAAAGAAATGGTTGTTAATGGAAAAGTTATCAAAACCGATTCTGCGCCGGTTACTCGGGGCGGTACAACCTATGTCCCTCTTAGGCTTATTGGTGAAGCGGCTGACCGTAAAATTAGCTGGAATAGAGCAAAGCAGACGGTGTACATCAGCCTGAAAGATACAAAGGATACCCTGTATAACGAAGACGGCAGCATGCGGTATCATGGCGGGCTGGTAGACGGTATCCGTGAGGGGTATGGAACGCAATACAACGAAAACGGACGTGTTTTCTATGAAGGGGAATGGAAGAACGATAAAATGGATGGCGAAGGGAAAATGTACTATCTTTTCGCTGACGAACTGTACTTCGAAGGAACGATGAGAAATGGCAAGCAGGTGGAGGGCATCGAATATTATCCCGGCGGAGGACTTCGGTATAAAGGTTCTTACAACGAATCGGGCTTGCATTGGGAGGGGCTAGAGGTGGTTCTGAATCGAAGTACTGGTGAATATCTCGTCGTAGAAATAAGCCAGGGAGGTCGAGAAGGAAAGGCAATCTGGTATTACGCCAATGATGAGGTTAAAATTGAGGGGGATTTTGCGGACGACCGGTTTATCAACGGCACCCTCTATGATCCCGAGGGGAATATGCTGTATCAAGGCGGATTTGACGAATGGGGTGAACCTTTAAAGAATTAAACAATAATAGCAGTCCCGATGAAGTTGTCTGGATCGGGACAACTGCTAAACTTAAAATTATCTCTCTGAGCCAACCCTTCAATCGGGTTGGCTCTTCTAGTCTTTGAATCAATCTTACTGTCAAAGAAATCGTAATCCGTTCACCATCGCTTGAAGATGAGCTTGGTCCGCCCAGAGGATGAAGTATGGATACGTGCTGCCGTTAATGACAACAGGCTGCGGGTATACGGCGATGAACGCCGATTGTTGCCGCAATTCAGGCGCTTGATCCTGGGATGGGAAGATGTAGCAGGCTTCCTGACCCTGCACGCGTCCCGGGACAATTCGCGGCGAAGAGCCGTACGGCATTAGCGGATGATACGCTTCGGAACGGCACAGCTCGTCGAAGGATAAATCGCTGGCCAGAGCGGAGATCTGGAAGAAACCGTCCGCGCCCTCGTACCGGGTCTCGCTTACCGCTCGCCACGCGGCAGGGTAGGGGAAGCTGACGCGGTACACATCGCTGCGGAACTGAGCGTAGTTATCCGCCGGAACGGCTGCGGAGGACCATTGTACGGAGGTGATGGCACCTGTTCCCGAAACAACACGGATCGGTGCGGGATGGCGGATATCGACGATCCAAATCTCGCTGGAGAGACCCGATCCTTCGCAGCCGGACAAGTAGGCGATGGCTTCGCTGTCCGGGGACCAGGTGACGGGAGTAGCAAAGCAATCGGAGACGGCCGGGATTTGCTGGCCTCTGCCTTGCGGACGTTCGGTTCGGATAGTGGAGAAGTAGCCTTTACGTTCGGCAAAATCAGTTGCGCTGTACGCGATAGCGGCGCTATTTGGAGCCCAGGCCGGATAATAATTTTTCGCTAGCGGCCCGCCCGTCAGTTCGGATAGGTTCCCTGTATTGATTTCTGCCACGTAAATAATGGAAATGCTTGCGCCGGGAGAGGTGAAAAGGGCATGGGAGCCGCTTGGCGAGAGCTCGACCTCGTTCTTGGGGCTGAACGTATCATTCGTAATTTGTCGCTGGCCGGTACCGTTGACGCGAATCTCATAAAGCTGATCTGTTCCGGTGTTATCCGGGGCCGCAAATAACAGCTTATCGCCGGAGGGAAACCACTGCACATGCTTGGCGCCGGTTACGGGCAGCGTTCGGCCGAAGAAGGCAGCCAGCTCATAAAGCACGATCCGGTTCTGCTTCGTGTAGGCGATCTGCGCGCTGTCCGGGGACCAGGAGAGGGTGGTATAGGGCTCGAGCTGATCGATCTGCGTCAAGGTTCCCTGCAGCACGTCGAGGATGAAGAGAACCCCTTGCTTCCCGATAAAAGCAATCCGGCGATTGTCCGGCGACCAATAGGGCACGGAATGGGCATCCGCCTGCTGACCTCCAACCGCTGTCGTTCGGCCGCTCCGCGGATCGTACAGCCAGAGATCGTAGGCGCCGCCAGCGTTCGAAACAAAGGCCAGCCTTCCGGCTCCGCCCGGAGGAGCGTAAGGAATGATTAGGTGCATGCCCGCGATGATCAAGTCGGAAGGCAGCCGGTTCGCTTGGCGGATCAGATCCGGTCTTCGGATGCCGCCAGTCGTGACGTTGTATCTGCCGGCAAGTCCATATAAGGAATCCCCGGGTTGCACCACATAATAGGGGACACCCGGCGGGATGATGAGTATTTGATCGATATAGATTGTGTATGGCGGACTCAGCCGGTTGGCTTCGATAATAGCAGCCATAGGCACGCCGTATGATAGGGAAAGGGAGTAAACGGAGTCTCCGGGTTTCACCTGAACGGTTGTCACACCGGACGGAACCGACAGCTGCTGACCGGGGGTGATGAAATCGGGAGACGGAAGATTGTTTGCTGCGATAAGCGCAGCGACAGGGATTTCCCACCTCTTGGCGATTGCCGACACAGATTCGCCGGGTCTAACGGTATAGAACGTCTGCACGGGGACGACCTCCTCCTTAAACCTCTTGTTACCCAGTGTATTCAGCGGATGAATGATGCAGAAGCCGCCGCCTCCTCGTGTTATTTTGTCAAAGCGGGTGATTTATGCTATTATTTGTTTGATCAATCAAACAGATGATGCAATGACCGCATGAGGAGGTTAAGATGACCGAGCCGGATAAACAGCAGAGAATTATCGACGCAGCCTACCAGGTGTTGGCGGAAAAAGGCTACGATGAAGCCTCCACGAAAGAAATCGCCCGCGTTGCAGGAGTGGCGCAGGGGCTGATCGGTTACTATTTTTCCAGCAAGGATTTGCTGTTCGCCGAAGTATTCCGCCGCGAATCGGAGAGATATTGCGAATCGCTGCCGTTCGTGCGAAGCCACAGCGACAGTCCGCTGGACGAGGAGAAAATCAAATCGGTACTGAGCGTCCCGAAATCTAGAGCCGAGGAGAACCCTTCATGGATCAAGCTTCGTTATGAATTGTTCGCCCTGGGATTGAGGAACGAAGCGGTATCCGGCAGCATCAAAGATACCCTTGCAAGCAAACGCGGGCACCTGGCCGAGCTGATCGAGTCCATTGGCAAGCTCCCGGAAGAGCATTCCCGCGCGCTGGCCCCGATCCTGCTGTCTGTCTTCGATGGCCTTGCTTTGCAGCGGCTGTGCGACGAAGGTTTCGATTACGACGGCGCATATGATACCCTAGCCGCTATGATTGCCGCTTATGTTAGCAGTGTTCAAAAATAGAGATGAACGGGCGGCAATTTTTTTTAAAGGTTATTGTTTGATTGATCAAACAAATTTCTGGAGGAGATGAATGATGGACAGGCCACATGGATACCGCAAGGAAACTTTGGCATTATCCCGAAATACGGTGCTGCGGTCGCTCGGACATTTTATTGTAAAGGCCAGGTGGCCGGTCATTATTTTGGGCGTTATCGTGTTTGTCGCTTCTGCTGTTATCGGCGCCGGAACCGTTGGCAAGCTCTCCCTCAGCAGATGGGAAGTGCCGGGCTCCGAATCGTATCAGGCGGGTAAGGCGCTTGAGCAGCGGTTCGGCTCCGGCAGTCCGAATCTGGCGCTGCTCGTCACGGCAAAGCATGGCACGATCGACAGCCCGGACATTCGGGAAGCGGGACTTGCGCTTACCGACGAATTAGCAGGAGAAGAAGCCGTTCAGCAAGCGGCCTCGTACTGGTCCCGCGGCGGAACGCAGACGCTGCGAAGCAAGGATGGAACACAAGCGCTTATTTTGGCGCATTTGAAAGGCACGGTAACGGAAGCGAGGACGGCATTGGCTAGCTTATCCCCAAAATTCACCCGGGAGACTGAGCTTCTCAAGGTCGAGGTGGGCGGGCAGGACGAAATATTCCGGCAGGCAGCGGGGCTCGCCCGTCAGGATTTTGCCCGGGCGGAGATGATCATACTGCCTGGGGTATTTGTCCTGCTGCTGCTGGTATACCGGCGCTTCAGGGCGACGGCTCTGACCATCGGCGTGGGATTGTTCGCGATGGTCGGCACACTGGCCGGATTGGCCGCCGTTGTTCCGTTCACAGAGGTATCGACTTTTGCGCTCAATCTGACCTTGGTCATGGGGCTTGGTCTTGGCATTGATTATTCGCTGTTTATGATCTTCAGGTTCAGGGAAGAGCTCGCGTCGGGGAAGGATGCCCATGCTTCAGCCGTGATTGCGGTGGAGACGGCCGGACGAACCGTTATTTTCAGCGGGATTACGGTCGCTGCTTCCTGTTCGGTGCTGTTTGTCTTTCCCTTCCCATTCCTCCAGTCTTTCGCTTATACCGGCGTAATGGTGGTGCTGTCGGGCATTATCGGTTCGGTGCTCATCCTGCCCGCGTTCTTCGCCGTACTTGGTCCCCGGCTTGCCCGTCGTTCCCAAACGGGAACATCTACGGCCAGCCCCGGATCTTCCCGATCCCGGGGGGACTGGTGGTATAGATGGGCCAAAGCGGTGATGCGCCGTCCCGTACTGTACGGAGGCGCAGCGATGCTTATTTTGCTGCTGCTCGGTTCTCCCGTCCTGGATTTGCGGTTCGGCCTCCCCGATCACCGTGTGCTACCGGCCAATGCTACAAGCCGAATAGTCGAAGACCAGAAGATGGCCGGTTTTCCTGCCGAGGAGACGGATGCAATCCAGGTTGTCGCCTCCGAAGTCAAGGACCCGTCAGCCGTAATGGCGGACATATCGGCTTATGCGGAGCGGTTATCGAAGGTCTCTGGTATTATTCAGGTGGATTCTCTGGCCGGTTCCTACGCCGAGGGGCGCTTGATTACGCCTGCCAATGCGGCCCACGCCCGGTTTGCCGGAGCGGATGGAGGCACCTTTCTAACGGTCATTCCTTACGGATCAGCCATCAGCGCCGATGCTCCCGGTCTGGTAAGGGAAATCCGGGCAATGGCGGCGCCGTTTGAGGTCATGGTAGGGGGATATCCGGGGGATTTGACCGATTTCCGCGAAAAGCTGCTGGAGAGAATCCCGGTTGCGCTTGTCCTCGTCCTCGCCATTACGTTTGTCATCCTGTTCCTGATGACAGGGAGCATTCTGCTGCCGTTGAAAGCGACGCTGCTTAATTTTCTCAGTCTGACTATAATGTTTGGCGCACTTGTCTGGGTGTTCCAGCAGGGGCATTTCTCCAGGTTGCTCGGCTTTACACCGGCCGGCTCCATCGAGCCGAGCATTCCGATTCTGATGTTCTGCATTGCGTATGGCCTGTCCATGGACTATGAGGTGTTCATCCTGTCCCGGATTAAAGAGGAATACGACCGAACCGGCGATCTGGAGGAATCCGTGGCTCGGGGACTTCAGAAGAGCGGGTCTCTGGTTACGACTGCGGCAGTGATTTTGGCTTTTACGTTCGCTGCTTATGGGACAGGTGAGGTTGTGTTTCTAAAAATGCTGGGGGTCGGTATGACACTGGCTGTGCTGATCGACGCCACCCTGATTCGCTCGGTGCTGGTGCCCGCGTTCATGAAGCTGGCAGGCAGGGCCAATTGGTGGGCGCCGCCCGCGCTCCGCCGCTTCTACGAGCGCTATGGCATTTCGGAGGGGTAGGCGGAGGAACGATCCAATGGTTACCCGCGGAACTGTCGGTTCATACCTTCAGTGAGAACCGACATAACCTGCTCGGTCATCTCTTCGGGGGTATACCGGCTTGTTCCCTTGCTCCAGTCCGCCGCCGCCCCGAATATCGCCCAGCTTGTCATTAACGCCAAGGTTTCGGTGGGGAACGGCCGATTGGCCGGGTCAGCAGGGCTTTGCTTCAGCCAATGAAGCAGCAGCGAATATAATTCCTCCTGAACAGTGCGTTCAAACAACGGATTCACGGTATCAATCGGATAACAACGGTTGTTCATCTCTTTGAAATGCTCCAGAACAGTCTGGATCAGGATGCGCAGATGGGTCTGATCCCAATCGGCGTTTGAGGGAAGACTGGTTTCCAGCAGCCGCTGGAATTTTTCCCTTATCATCGTCTCGAGCAAGGCGTATTTATCGGGAAAATGTGTGTAAAACGTTCCGCGGTTAACATCGGCACGGTCCGTAATATCCTGAATCGTGATAGCGGAGAAGCCCTTCTCTCTCATCAATTCCATAAACGCTTGTTTGAGCTGCCGCCGGGACCGCTGGATACGTCTGTCGGGTTTGTTATTGCGCGCTTCCATGAAAATCTCTCCTTTTGTATTCAACAAACAGGGCCATTTGTCGGTTAAACGAAAGAGGGGCAGGATTGTTTATTGAATCGTGGCCTTTATCTTTTTACTATTATACAAACAAATGTTGAATTTTTCCGGAACGGAAAGAAAGGACGGGATGCTGTATGGCTGAAACAGAAACGATGAACGCAATTCGCTATCATGCCCATGGCGGGCCGGAGGTGCTGCAGTATGAGCGGGTAGAGCGTCCGAAGGCCTCCGCGGGCGAGGTGCTGGTTAAGGTCCACGCGGTTGGCATCAATCCAGGGGACTGGCAAATCCGTTCGGGACTTGCCGGCGATGCTTTCCCCCTTCCTTACATCCCCGGCTGGGATGTATCGGGGATCGTTGCAGCGGTTGGACCGGGGGCGGAACGTTTTCGGGAGGGCGAGGCTGTATACGGCATGACCGCGAACAGCGCCGGCTGCGCGGAATATGTGACCGTGCCCGAGTCGCAGCTTGCCCGCAAGCCGGAACCCCTTAGCCATATACAAGCTGCTGCAGTGCCCATGTCGGCGTTCACGGCCTGGCATGCGCTGACGGAGCAGGGACAACTGAAGCCGGGCCAGACGGTGCTGATCAATGGAGCGTCGGGAGGCATAGGACACTTTGCCGTTCAGATTGCCAAGCTGAATGGAGCGAAGGTTATCGGCGTTGCTTCCGGCAGAAATGAAGGCTTTGTTCGGGAACTAGGTGCGGATGAGTTCATCGATTATACCGTGACACCGATCGAACAGCTGCCGCTAGCCGCCGATTTGGTGCTGGACACGGTTGGGGGAGCGGAGGGGGACCGCTTGCTGAATGCGCTAAAGCCGGGCGGAAGCCTGGTGCCGGTCACCTATGGCCAATATTCCGTGGACAGAGTTGCCGAACGGGCAGTCCGTATTCTGCCGGTGCGCCTGCTGCAAATTACGGCGGCAGATCTGGAACGGCTCAGTCAGTTGTTCGACGAAGGACGCTTGCGGGTTGTAATCGATACGGTGGTGCCGCTTAAGGACACCCGCCAAGCCCATGAACGAAGCGAGAGCCGCCGGACGCGGGGGAAGATTGTAATCGAAGTCTGCCAGCAAGCTCAATAATGTGTACCCGGCTGCATCACATATTACGGGATACCCGGCGGAATAATGAGCAAATGATCAATATAGATCGTGTATGGCGGACTCAGCCGGTTGGCTTTAATTCGTAATCGGAATCGCTAAAGATGGCAGCGCTAGACCAGGTGTGTCGTTAAGCAGTACGGGCAGGCAGGACACTTCCACAAATTAGTCGAATACAATGAATGGATTATATTGTAAAATAATGAATTTGTGGAGGTGCCGGTTTGGCTTACATACGATTGATTGTTTTAGTTTTGGCGTTCGAAGTGTTTATATCGGCTCTGGTTGGGCTTGGCATTTATGTCGGGTTTTCCGTATTTCCATACGCTCAGCTGCCGGTAACGGTATCGGGCGCCGCTGCGCAGACGAGCGGGTTCAACGCGACCATCCCGCTCTATATGCCTTCTCTCTCGGATCTGAAAGTTCCCTACACTCAGCTTCAAGCCGGGAAACCGGTATGGGGCATAGCGGCAATTCTGGTGTCGGCGGCGGTGTTGGTGGTCCAAAGCTTTATCAGAGGCATGTACCTTGGCGGTATAAAAGGATGGGTCCAGAGTCAAAGGATGGTCCCGCTGATCCAATGCGGACGCCGGTATTTCAAGGATATGCTGGGATGGTCGGTGTTTCAGCTTGTCTTGTACGCAGTGACATTTTTTCTGGCTGCGGTCTTTTTCCCGTTTGGGATCATTTTGATCGTTGCTTTGCTGTTCTTTTCGCTCACGCCTTATCTGATCGTCCTACAGGACCTCTCTCTCAGTGAAGCCTTTGCCGAGGCACCGGGCCTGTTCCGGCGTTATTTCAGGACGCTGCTGCCGCTTGCTCTGGCCGCCATGCTGTGTACGCTGATCTTCAGTCTGCTGCGCTCTCTCCCCCAGCCTATGGGATATGCGATACCATTGCTCGCTTATGCAGTGGTCGGAACCTTTCTAATCGCCGAGCTTATGGAAAGGCTGGAAGGAAAGCTGCGGGAGGACGGGGAAAAGACTCCGCATTTGCCCTTCGGGGAGGCCGGGGCTGGACGAATATCAACCTATATTACCATCCTGCTCGTGCCGGTGCTGGTCACAGCGGGTGTTCTATCAGCTTCCGGCCGGCACCTCAGCGCGGTTGATTTTGGCGGTAAAAAGCGGCTCGCTGGCATCTCTTACAATACGAATTTCTCTGATGTCTTCTATGCGTCGGAGATGAGCTATACGGCTTACGAATGGCGGACAGGTGATTTTCGCATTGCTATGCGGCTTCCAGACCTGTCTGGCGGGCGGTCCCCAAGAGAATTACGGGGCATAGCCGACATTACTTGGCTGCTAAATGAGGAAATCAGAACCGTAAACGGAACCACGACTAACATTAGTGTGCAGCCGTTCACGCGCAAGAGCCGGCTGATGTACCGGCTTGTCCGGGAGACAGCGCGGGACGGCAGCTTTTACTACTCCAGCTTGAATGGCTCCGTGTCGATCCTTCCGGGAAGGACGCGGTCTAGTGAGCCGCTGTCCGTCCAAATGATGGTAAGCGGGAACGGCAGCAACATATTTATACTGCAATACCCGACACGTTTCGGATCAACAGAGGTATTCCGTGTTTCGGATGACGGGCGGTATCTGATCCCAGGTACAAGTCAGGTCAATCCGATTGATCTTCACGCTTACTGGTTCACTGCGGAACAACGGAAAGAGGATGTCTTTGAGCTGCTTAGCGCCAAAAACAAAAACAGTTTCTTAGCGACCCTTAACCGGGCATACCTGCCGCTCGCAGCAGCTATGCAGGAAGGGGACGGGAGCATGGTCGTCAAAATTTTGGAGACGATGCGGGCGGCCGGAGTACGCGTGAAAGTTCCCGATTGGGATGAGCGGGGGTGGACTGAGTATCTGCAGAGCCGATACGAGAATGCCAGTGTGCAGAGGACGCTGGAGTTTATGACGAAGGCCGGCGTTCAGGGGAGCTACGAGAGCAGGGAACTACCGGAGAAAAGCGACGAGAAAACTGGCGCCTACCGATTCGAGGTGCCGTTTCCGACCGGGACGGTGCCGATTATCTATGAGGAATCCAAGGGGAACGGCAGACTAGTATCCGTCACTATATTCAAATAATCGCCCCCTAACATACTGTTCCTGTTCCCGCATCACCACATAGAGTTACTCAAAATCACCTAAAGGGAGAATGCCGCAGCAAGGACCCATTGATAAAATGGAGGCAGGCGGCCTGCCGAAAACGGATAGGCTGTAAATCTGCGGAAGCCGAGGTGAGGAGCGGATGGCGACAGGAGCCTCTTTCAAGCCTGTTCAAACGTCCCAACTGGAAGGCATCTCCCAAATCAGGCCCAGGGAGCGATTCATCTATTTGGATTTGATCAAGACAATGGCCATTTATCTGGTTTGCTTTTATCATTTCAACAATCTTCCGATTGATATTCTGAACCATCCTTCCTTTTTTACCTATTTAAATTATGGAATCTTAGGCATGGCCAGCGCCGGGGTGCCGCTGTTCTTCATGGTAAACGGAGCGCTGATGCTGAACCGAAGCTATAGTCTCCGCAAGCATGTATACAAAATCCTCATGATCTGCATTCTGACGGTCGTTTGGGGCATTCTTACCCTGGCGGTGCTGATCCCGATTAAAGGCGACAGCTACACAGCGGTTCAGTTCGTCAAAGCCCTGCTCGAATGGAAGCAGTATAGAATATTCCATCTATGGTTCCTCCAGACGCTGGTCTGTCTGTATATCCTGTTCCCCTTGATTAAAGAAGTCTACGATAAAAAAGATAAAGGGCCGCTGTACTTTTTCTTCGGCACGGCTTTTCTGCTCACTTTCGGGAACGTCTTTCTCAGTAATCTCGCCAATACGGCGGAATGGGTAATGAACGTCAATTATTTGGATAAGAATTATAATTTTTTCAATAAATTTAACGTATTCAACGGCTTCTACGCCTTTTCGATCGTATACTTCATCTTGGGCGGCTGGCTGCAGGCCAGGCTGCAAAAGAACCGTTTCCGCAGGCCCAGCAGTCCGGTGCTGACGGGGATCATTCTGACCGCTCTGATTGTGCTGCTCGGATATGGGCTAATCATGAGTCAGTCGAACGGGGTAGTATTCGATACGGTTTTTGACGGGTACGATACCCTAATGACCCTTATCGTTACCGCAGGTCTTTTTATCCTGTCCTCCCGCTACAAACAGGGCAAATCTCCCCGGTTGTCAAAGGGAATGGAGATCATCGGCTCGAATACGCTGGGGATTTATCTCATTCATGTCATTGTCGGCTGGTTTACGCTGCCTTACTATAAACTGCTGCCCTTTAGTACGAATTTGCTTGCCAACCTGATCTATGGAGCGGCCGTAATGATTCTTTCCCTTGGGATTGTACTGCTGCTCAAGAAATTTCCTGTCGTGAAGCTATTATTCCGGCTATGAAATAGATGACGGAAGCATGGAGAGGGGCAGTCATGAGCCTGTTCGGGCAATTTACTCGGAAAGCGGATGAGGAGATACAGCCGTTTTGCGTACGATCCGTACATATTCACGCGGAAGAAAGGGCATGCTGACAGGAGCAGGTACAGCGTTAGTTGCGGAGCGGGATCTATAGCTTTCATATGCAGTGTTTGGCGGAAGGCCCTGAATCTTTAATGCATTCATGCTTTGTTCAAGCCTCCATCCCAGCGCAAGCAAGAGGATGAAGAGGCCAGAACATATCATAACCTTGCGAATGAACATGGAAATCACTCCTTTGTACAAAGGATTCCCTGTAAGATGATCGGGCATACCGTTATTTTCTGCGAGAATCTCTTTACAATCCCCTCTGCGGCCGATATAATTTATATTAATTGTATAATTCGTTAACTAGGAGGAGCCTGCCAATTGCGGGCTCTTTTTGCGTTTTTTCGGGAAAACTGAAGCAGGAGGCGTAGAAAATGACTGTGGAACCGAACAATGAAAGTATTATGGTGTGTGTCCATTACGGACCGCACGGCCAGCGTTTAATTCAAAGAGGAAGTCGATTGTCCCTTCTGCTCGGAGCTCCTTTAACCGTACTTAATGTGGACTCATCCAGGGATTTTGAGTACAACGCGGATAGGGAGCGGTATCTCTCGGCATGGGAGAAGCTGACCAAAGAGGCTGGCGGAGAATTTCTGATCCGTAAATGCCTTGGAAGAAGGACGGCGGATGTCATTGCGGAAACGGCCCGGGAGAGGGGAATCACACAAATCGTTATTGGACAGTCCGGCCGGACCCTGTGGGAAGAGATTACCCAAGGCAGCTTTATTAACGATTTGATTGAGCAGCTTGGTCCGATTGATCTTCATATTGTAGCCGTCCAGCGCTATCCCGATATGCTGGAGGAAACCCATGAGAAGGGGATTACGGCTTTTCTGGTGAAGCAGGGGGAGAGCTACGTGCTTAGTGAGCAGGAAGAGGGAAGCGAGACGATCAAGGGGATATTTTTCCGGGAACTGCACACGGATTTTAATAACGGGCTGTTCAAAACGGTGGCGAATGGCGAACCGCAGTACTTGAGAATTATACAGGGTGAATGGATAAAGCCGCATTAGTTCAAGATTCATAAAAAATAATGTCTGTATAGGGGGAGTGCTCGTCTGTGCTGCATGCTGCCATTTTGATTCCATTTTTGCTGGCTGCCTTGATTCCGCTTGTCAAGCGTCTATCGCGCATTCATCCGGGTTGGGTGGTTCTGCCGATTCCGGCTGCGCTGTTCCTGTATTTTCTAACGGGAATTCCTGACGTACAGGAAGGAAACTATACGCGGGAGAGCATACACTGGATGCCTTCGCTGGGTATCGATATTTCGTTATATCTGGATGGCCTCAGTCTTTTGTTTGCCTTGCTGATTACCGGTATGGGCGCTCTGGTGATCTTGTATTCCATCTATTATCTGAACAAAACGGAAGCGCTCGCCCGCTTTTATATCAATCTGCTTATGTTTATGGGAGCCATGCTGGGAGTGGTTTTGTCTGATAATTTAATGGTGCTCTACGGATTTTGGGAGTTAACCAGCATTACGTCTTTTCTGCTGATCGCTTTCTGGCACCGCCGGGAAAGATCCCGTTACGGTGCGCTGAAGTCGATGCTTATTACCGTCTTTGGCGGGCTGGCGATGTTCGCCGGGTTCAATCTGCTCTATGTAATGAGCGGAACATACAGTATTCGCGAGATGACCGGCCAGGTACCAATGCTGGCCCAGGAGCCGCTTATTATTCCGGCGATGCTGCTGATTTTGCTGGGCGCCTTCACAAAATCGGCGCAATTCCCGTTTCACATCTGGCTGCCCGATGCCATGGAGGCGCCGACTCCGGTCAGCGCCTATCTTCATTCGGCCACGATGGTGAAGGCGGGGCTGTATCTGGTTGCGCGGCTTAGCCCCATTTTCGCCGGACAGAACCTGTGGTTGTGGCTGGTCTCGCTCACGGGTCTAATCACGCTCTTATACGGATCATTCAAAGCGATTAAACAAACCGATTTGAAGGCCATGCTTGCCTATTCCACCGTCAGCCAGCTCGGACTGATTATGTGCCTGCTTGGACTCGGCTCCGCCGCTTCGCTGGCTTCCGGCGCGGAGGAACCGCTGTTTTATGCTTCGGCGACCGCGGCGGCTATTTTCCATCTGATCAATCATGCCGTGTTTAAAGGATCTCTGTTTATGGTTGTAGGCATTGTCGATCATGAAACGAATACAAGAGATCTGCGCAGGCTTGGCGGATTAATGTCCCTGATGCCAATCACGTTCTCCGTAGCGGTGATCGGGGCGTTCTCCATGGCGGGACTGCCTCCCCTTAGCGGCTTCTTAAGCAAAGAAATGTTCTTTACAGCCGTACTGAATATTCGGGAGTTCGATGTTCTGGATGGACACTCGTGGATGATCCTGTTTCCAGCGGTAGCCTGGATCGCGAGCGTGTTCACCTTTGTTTACAGCATGATCCTGGTCTTTAAGACATTTACCGGAAAGCTTAAGGAAGACCAATTGGATAAAATACCGCATGAAGCGCCGCTTGGCCTGCTGGTTTCCCCAGTGGTTCTGGTTTCATTGGCTGTGGTATTCGCCTTCTTTCCAGGACTGCTGTCTTATTCGTTAATCGAACCGGCCATGGCCGCCGTCCATAACGGATTACTGGCGCCAGAGGAAACGTTTAGCGTCTCTATCCATCTCTGGCACGGCTGGACACCGGAGGTCTTCATGACGCTGGGCGTGATTGCCGCAGGCACGCTGCTGTTCAGAGGTTACAGTCAACTACGGATACTGGACCGTGAATGGAACGCGCGGAATTTGCTGAACCGTATGTATGACGGTTCACTTCGATTGCTGGAGGGCGGGTCCCGCCGCTTCACAGATCTGTATATGACCGGCTCAGTCCGGCATTATCTGCTTTATATCTTCAGCTTTTTCATCGTTGCCTTGGGGAGTGTTATGCTCGGAGCGAAGGGCATAACGCTTGGCATGAACCATTATGCTCCGCTGTCTTTCTATGAAATGGCCGTCATTGCTGTTATGGTTCTGGCGGCAGTGGCCGTACCTTTTGCCAAATCGCGTATAAATGCGATCCTGTTCACCGGCGCGGCCGGCTACATGGTGACGCTGCTGTTCGTCATCTTCCGCGCGCCGGATCTTGCTTTAACGCAGATGATTGTAGAGAGTGTTTCCGTCATTCTGTTCCTGCTTTGCTTCAGGCATCTTCCGAAGCTAAGCAAGGGGAAGAGGCCGATAAGCTTTAAATTGCCGAATCTCGTCATTGCCGCCGGCGTCGGCATTACCATGACCCTTATCGCGCTGGCAGCTATGGGAAGCAGTCCGTTTGCTCCTATCTCGGAGTTTTTTCTTAAAGAAAGCTATTCCTTGGCAGGAGGCAAGAATGTGGTCAACGTTATTCTGGTTGACTTCCGGGGCTTCGATACGTTATTTGAAATCATGGTCCTGGGCACTGCATCCCTCGGGATCTATGGCCTGATCAATCTTCGAATGGAACCCGGAAATTCGGCCGGAGTCAGAGCTGCCCTCGGAAGAGCGGCTTATCCTGCCAGGAGCAATGATGTGATCCTGCAGACGATGTCCAAGGTCATCGTGATCATCATTATCACCTTTTCGATCTATCTGTTCTTTGCCGGACACAATCATCCCGGAGGAGGCTTTATCGCAGCGCTTATGGCTTCAGCCGCGCTTATTCTGCTTGCGGTCGCCTTCGGGATGGAAACGGTACGCAGGGCGCTTCCGGTGAACTACCGGATGTTAACGGCAGCGGGACTGTCTATTGCCGTTCTTACCGCAGCGGGCTCGTTCGCTTTCGGAGCTCCTTTTCTAAGCCACTCCTTTGGCCATTTCCATTTGCCGATTATGGGCGATACCGAGCTGGCTACAGCCGTACTGTTTGATCTTGGCGTTTTTTTGGCTGTGGTTGGAGTAACGATGAGCATTATTTTAACAATAGGGGGGGATGAGTGAAATGGAATGGATGATGGCCGTGGCGATCGGGATTTTATTTATGACCGGAGTATATCTGATTCTGTCAAAGAGTCTTCTGCGGATGATATTGGGTACTTCCTTGCTTACCCATGGCGTCCATCTGCTTCTTATGACGATGGCCGGACTTAAGACAGGCGCAGCGCCAGTGCTGGGCAATAAAGCGGAAGCCTATGTGGATCCCTTGCCGCAGGCGCTGATTCTAACCTCAATCGTAATCAGCTTTGGAGTTACCGCCTTTTTCCTCGTCCTTGCTTACCGGGCGCACCAAACACTGGGAACGGATGATATGGACAGCATGAAGGGGGATGAATCATGAGCAACCTGTTGGTATTTCCGATTTTAATCCCTCTGTGCACCGCTGTTTTATTGGTTATCCTGAAGGAGAAGATTCTGCTCCAGCGTATCATCAGTACAGTAAGCGCCCTGTTCAATATCGCGGTTGCAATCGTCCTGGTTTCCCGCATTCGTGCGGACGGAATTCAAACCCTGCATTTGGGAGGATGGGCGCCGCCATACGGCATTGTTTTTGTGGGAGATATGTTTGCCGCTCTGCTTGTGCTGACTGCGGCGGTGACAAGCTTCGGGATTCTTCTCTATTCCTTCGGCAGCATTGAGGCCGAGAGGGAGAAGGCTTATTACTACGTCCTCTTCCATTTTCTGCTTGTTGGCGTATACGGCTCTTTTCTTACAGGGGATATTTTTAATCTGTTTGTCTTTTTTGAGGTCTTGCTAATATCGTCGTATGCCTTGATTTCCCTTGGCGGAACGAGGCTTCAGCTTCGGGAGTCGCTAAAATATCTGCTGATTAATATCGTTTCGTCCACACTCTTCGTAGCGGCTGTGGCTTACCTGTACGCTGCAACCGGCACACTCAATATGGCTCATTTGTCACAGCGTGTTGCCGAGGCGGGACAAGGCGGTGTACTGGGTGTGATTGCTGTTCTATTCCTGATTGTATTCTCTTTAAAAGCCGGATTGTTCCTGTTCTTCTGGCTGCCGGGATCATACAGTGCGCCGCCGTCGGCCGTAAGATCGCTGTTCGGGGCGCTCTTAACTAAAGTGGGGCTCTATGCGGTTCTTCGGACGTTTACCCTGATATTTATTCAAGATCCGGGAGTAACGCATACGTGGATTGCCTGGATGGCAGCGGCTGCCATGATTCTGGGCGGACTGGGAGCGGTCGCTTATAACGATATTCCGCGTATTCTTAACTACAATGTGATCATCAGTGTGGGATTTGTGGCTTTCGGCCTTGCAGCGGCTAACGGGGATGCGCTGAACGGAGCGGTCTTCTATCTGCTTCACGATATGCTGTCCAAGGGATTATTGTTTATACTCGGAGGGATGATGATCACAATAGGGGGGACGGACCGGTTGAAAGACATGGGGGGCCTGATCAAGCGTTACCCCCTGATCGGCTGGATGTTCTTTGTGCTGGCGCTGGCGATTGTGGGGATTCCGCCTTTCAGCGGCTTTGCTGGTAAAGTTCTGCTTATCCGCGGCGGGCTTGATGCCGGCATGCTCACACTATCTCTGATCGGTCTTGGGTCCAGCTTTCTGGTCTTGTACTCGTTAATCAAAATATTCAGATTGGCTTTTTGGGGAGACGAGCCCAAGGGAGAGCGTTCAAGGGTTAATCTGAAGGGTGCGGCCGCCGTCTCGGCGGCACTGCTTGTTCTGGTCATCGTGATGGGTACTCAGGCGGAATGGGTCTATTCCTATGTGTCGAAGGCCGGCGACGTACTGGTCCATCCCGCGCTTTACATCGAAGCCGTAATGAAGGAGTAGATTGAAGATGGCCTTGCAATTTGTACTCAACCTGATGATTGCCTTCCTGTGGATGCTGCTTAATAATGATTGGTCCGGCTCCCGCTTCACGATTGGATTGCTGCTGGGCGCTGCCGTACTGCTGCTGCTGCGGAGGTTTTGGTTCGAGCCCTTCTACCTCAAGCGAGTGTGGGCCATTCTGAAATTGCTTCTGCTGTTCATGCGGGAGTTAACCGTATCCGGCTTTACGGTCATGAGACATATTCTTCGTCCGAAGCTAACCATTCGTCCGGGAATCTTTGCCTATCAGACCAGCCTTACATCGGATTGGGAGATTACCCTTCTCTCATGCCTGATTTGTCTGACACCGGGAACGTTGACCCTCGAAGTATCCGGGAGCGGGCAGACCCTCTATATCCATGCAATGGATATAGAGGACGCGGACCTGCTCTCCGAGCAAATTAGAGGCACATTTGAACAAGCGATCAGGGAGGTGACGCGGTAATGGTTTCAGCCCTTCTGACGGCTGCGCTGGTCATTCTCTCATTAGCCGTATTAGCCTGCACATACCGCTTGATTAAAGGTCCTACCCGTCCCGACCGGATTGCCGCACTCGACACAATAGGCATTAATCTTCTGGCTATGATTGCGGTAATCGGCATGCTGCTGAGAACACAGGATTTTATCGAGATTATTCTTGTCATAGGCATTCTGACATTTATAGGAACAACGGCTTTGGCCAGATATATCGAAAGAGGTGTTGTGATTGAACGTGGAGATGATGAACATGGCCGGTGAATGGCTTATCGCCGTTCTGGTACTGTTTGGTGCTCTGTTCTGCGGAATCAGCGCGTTTGGATTGGTCCGTCTGCCGGATGTATATTTACGCTCTCACGCGGCAACCAAGAGTGCGACCCTTGGCGTGCTTTGTGTTCTCGCAGGGGCCTTTCTTTACATGATGTTCAATGTGGAGGTTGTCAGCTTCAAGCTGCTAATCGCCATTGTGTTCGTCTTCATCACATCACCGGTAGCAGGACATTTAAACGGGAGAGCCGCCTACCGTTCGGGTGTTAAGCTGTGGGAGAACAGTATCCAGGATGATATGAAGCCGGTATTGGAGCGGGAAATGCACTCTGGTAATCAAAAATAAATGCCATAGGAGCCCTGAAATATGTTTTTAAAAGGTTTGAAGATGGTTACAGGTAAACTCAGTTTGACTTCCTCAAGGATTATACTGCTGGGTTTTGCTATTCCAATATTATTAGGTGCTTTATTACTTGCTTTGCCGATATCATCTTCAACGGGGAATAGTGTGGGCTGGCTCAACGCATGGTTTACCTCGACTTCAGCCGTATGTGTAACTGGACTGGTTGTTCTCGATACGGGTACGGCCTTCTCTCCATTCGGACAAATCGTGATCCTATGTTTAATTCAAATTGGCGGATTGGGATTTATGACATTTGGTGTGCTAATCGCCGTTGTGATGGGAAGAAGAATTGGATTAAAAGAGCGCCTGCTTATCCAGGAATCTGCTAACTCAGTTACTACGCAAGGGGTTGTCCGTCTATCACTTAGCATCTTCCTCATTGCTTTTATTGTTGAGACTCTTGGAGCCGCATTGTTAACCATTCGATGGGCAGATGAACTAGGGCCGACAAGGGCGATCTACTACGGGATATTTCATGCTGTTTCAGCATTTAATAATGCGGGATTCGCGTTGTGGCCCGATAGTTTGAGCCGCTATGTTGGAGATCCATCAATTAACCTGGTAATCTCTTCTCTTTTTATCGTCGGGGGCATCGGGTTTACTGTGATTCTGGATCTTTACCGAAAGAAACGGTGGAGAGACCTTGCCTTTCATTCAAAAGTAGTTGTAATTACATCCGGACTCCTTTGTTTAGTTGGCTTTCTGGTAATATTCGTAATCGAACTCTTTAATACCAGAACGTTCGGCGGGCTATCGTGGACCGAACGACTCTGGGCCGGATATTTTCAGGGTGTAGTTACTCGGACGGCTGGATTCAATTCGATTGACGTTGCCAGTATGATGCCTGCTTCCCAGTTTTTCATGATTTTTTTAATGTTTATCGGGGCATCCTCCGGGTCGACAGGCGGAGGCATCAAAACAAGTACTTTCGCTGTACTGGTACTCAGCATTATGGCAACAGTGAAGGGGAACGAAGATGTGCAGCTTTTGAAAAAACGCATATCTCAAAAAATGATATTCAGAGCACTGGCAGTTATGACTATTTCTGTGGGAGTAGTAATTGCAGCTGCATTTCTCTTAACGATTACAGAATATCGACTGCATAAAGACTTTTTAGTGCTGCTGTTTGAAGCAACATCTGCATTCGGAACGGTAGGGATGTCCATGGGATTAACCCCTGAACTTTCACCCTTAGGTAAATTGGTCATTATTATTACTATGTTTATTGGCAGACTCGGCCCATTGACCTTGGCTTTTGCGCTAGCACAGCGAAATAAGAAGCAAAAATACCGTTATCCGGAAGAGAAACTGCTAATTGGTTAAGGATTTTCATCCCAAGGGGGAGATATCATGATTCAGGTGGAGGACCTTTATTATACCTATCCCGGCCAGCAGGAGCCTACACTTTGCGGACTTGACTTCATGATACCGCAAGGAGAGGTGTTTGGATTTCTGGGGCCGTCAGGAGCGGGAAAAAGCACCACGCAAAAGATATTAATCGGAGTCTTGAAAAAATATCTGGGCAGCGTTAAGGTTATGGGCACAGAAATAAGGAATACCGGGCCGGAATATTTCGAGCAAATTGGAGTAGCCTTCGAATTCCCGAACTTCTACTCGAAGTTTACGGCAATGGAAAACCTGAAGCATTTTCGGTCACTCTATGCGGGACGAACAGAGGAACCGATACATCTTCTGAAGCAGGTTGATCTGGCGGACGCCGCTAACATGAAGGTTTCCCAACTGTCGAAGGGGATGAAGATGAGGTTGAATTTCTGCCGGGCACTCCTGAATGATCCCGGTATCCTCTTTCTGGATGAACCGACTTCAGGGCTTGATCCCGTCAATGCCAAGAGGATGAAGGACCTCATTCTGGAAAAGAAAGCGAATGGGAAGACGGTAATCATAACCACGCATAACATGCAAGCCGCGGAGGAGCTATGCGACCGGGTCGCTTTTATTGTAGATGGTCAGATCAAGTTAATTGATTCTCCTCGTGAGCTGAAGCTTCTAAAAGGAAACAAGCGAGTGCGGTTAGAGTACCGCCATCAGAATGGGATAAGTCTTGCCGAATATTCTCTGGATGGTATTGGAGAGAATGAGCAATTTTTGCGGCTTATTCGGGAGTACCCCATAGAAACGATCCATTCCATGGAAGCTTCGCTGGAACAAATATTTATTGATGTTACCGGGAGGAAGCTGACATGAGATTCAGGGCTGCATTTGCCTTTGATATCCGCTTTCAATGGCGCCATGGCTTCTATTGGGTCTATATTGTTGTCTGCGTGTTCTATTGGGTGCTGCTGCGTTTTATTCCTGATGGATATCGGGAGAAAGTAATTGTATTGTTAACATTTAGCGACCCCAGTGCACTCGGTCTTATTTTAGCAGGAGGGATTGTGCTTCTGGAAAAGGATCAGGGTATCCATGATCCTTTATTTGTCACTCCAATTCGTGTCAGGGAATATTTGCTTTCAAAAGCGGGTTCGTTATCTGTGTTGTCTCTGTTGGCAGCTTGGGGTATACACGTGGCAGCAAGCGGAATTCCGGTATCTCCGTTGGCATTCTCTGTTGGGATCGTCTTGACATCATCCTTGATGACGCTACTGTCCATTGGAGTTGTGGCTCACTGTCAAACCATTAACAGCTTCATTCTGCTTTCTCAGGCTTATGCGCTGCCGTTTGTGCTTCCGCTGCTTGGTTATTTGAAAATATGGAACTCGGGGCTCTTTCTGGCGCTGCCGACCGAAGGGACGTTAAGATTACTGAACGGGGCATTTTCAGCTATATCGATCACGGATTATTTGTATTCCATAGGGATATTGCTAATTTGGAATGTTGCAGTCTTTATATGGGCCAAGCGGTCCTGTGAACACCATGTTCTGATGAGCGTGGGCAGGGGAGGAGCAGGGGGATGAATAAATACCGGTCGCTTCTCATCCATGATATTCGCCATGCTGGTCTGGACCCCGTACTAATGGCAGGATTCTTTGCTCCCCTGGCTCTTCTTGTTGTTTCGCGATATATATTCCCGGTTGTCGCAGATTGGCTAATGAGCAGCTTTTCGTTTGATATCTATAAGTACAGCAGCTTTACCGCAATTTTCTTAGCGTCGACCATTCCAATGCTGACAGGCATGATGACCGGGCTGTTAATGCTTGATGAACGCGATGAAAATATCATTTCCTATTATGCGGTTACGCCGCTTATGCGAAGGGGCTACATTCTATATCGGTTAATTCTTCCATCCCTGCTCTGTGTATTACTTTCATCCATCTATCTGATCTTTTCGGGACGATCTGAAATTCATTTGGGAATGATCTTCATACTCCTGTTACTAGCCATTGAAGCGCCTTGCTTCACCTTGTTCCTTGCAGCTTTTGCTGCCAATAAGGTAGAAGGCTTGGCTTTATCTAAGATAGGCGGATTACTGATTGCAGGGCCTGCGGCAGCTTATTTTGTACCAGATGCATGGCAGCTTCTGGGGGCTTGGATTCCTACGTATTGGCCGGCTGAAGCGTTTTTTGCTATAGAAAAAGGCAACCCTCTTATTGCTATTGCGGATTTTGGCGTGGGGCTTATATTTCATTTGGCGCTTCTGTATGTTATGGTCAAAGTATTTATTAAAAGGGCGGATTGAACAGAATGGAGCGGCCGTAATGATTCTTTCCCTTGGGATTGTGCTCCTGCTGAAAAAGATTCCTGTCGTGAAGCTGTTATTCCGGCTATAATGAGAATGGGTTCTCAATCTTAGGCATCATTTGAAAGGAGAAAAGAATCTTGAACGAACAAACGGCAGAGGCAAATCCAATGCGAAGCGAGAGTGCTCGGCGGAAAGAGGGTTTTGGACTTACGATTCAAGTTCGTTTAGTTTCGGATCTTGCAAAGTCACAGGCATATTACCGTGATGTTCTCGGGTGTAAGGTTGATGACTGGGGGCACGCCGAGCGAGGCGGAATGATCGTTATCCTGCAGCAGGCGGTTTCTCCCGATGATGTCCGGCCAAACGCCGTCTCCCGGAAGCGTCCGGATTATCCCACCGAGTGGGAAGGTCCCGATTACGGATGGGACACCTTTGTCCATGTCAAATGGGATGAGCTGGAGCCTTTGGTCGAAGAGGTGCGCCGAAATGGCGGCAATATTGCCGTCGAGCCTTTTTCGGGTACACACGGTAATTTGGAATTCAAGAACGCCTATATTAAAGACCCTGACGGATATACCCTGGTGCTGGGTGCGATGCGTGAAAGTTTGCGTTAAAAATGTAACCGCTCTATTTGCTCTTTTATAGACGGTTTGGTAAGCAGTCAGGGACCAGAAAATACCAACAGCAAGCTTCCGGTATCCGGAGGCTTGCTGTTTTGTTTGGGGCTTAAGCTCATTGAGTACGGGGAGACCTCCCGTTAGACGGGCGGCGCTGGGGGTCTTCAGCTCGGGCTTCTGCTACAGCCCCAGCTTCTGTCCCTTCTCCAAGCGCTGTATTTGCTGCTCTCCGGTATCCGCCAGCTCTCTGAACTGATTAATGGTGTCACGCATTTTGGGGAGGGCCTCCTGCTTGTAAGTGCTGATGGAATCCAGAGCCGACAGTACGTCAGTGAAAGCCTGTTTTAACGTATCTACCGAAATACTCGTTTCCAGAGACTGCTTATGGATCGCCGCGCCTTGATCTTTCAGCATTTTGGAGGTGCCGCTTATCAGATCGTTGGTAGTTTGATTTAGCAGCTCAATCTTTTTCAAGACGATCCGTTGATTGTAGAGCGCACTGGCCACGGTAACGGAGATTTTGAGGGCGGAGATCGTTACATTTCGGGCTCTGTCCACCCCGCGGATCAGCTCTTTGTTATTTCGGATGACGACTTCAATCGCCATAATTCCCTGTTGATTGACTACCTGCATTTGCTGTAAATCCATCACGCGCTGACGCAGCGGAAACAGCACTTCTTCAGTGATGAACCGGATTTTATCCTCCGACTCATTGCGTGATTTTGCCGCCTCAATCTGAGATTCGATTTCTTCATCCATCAGCATGCCAAGCTGGATTTCCTTTTGCAGCTTTTTGGTGAGCTCCCGCAGCGCCTGCTGTTCAAATTCCAAAGTCGTATTATCGTTTTTTAATACAGATTTGCCTTTATCTAAAGAAGTAATAATATCCGAAATAACGGCATCCGCCTTCTGATACTTGGCAAAGTAGCTGCGCAGCGGGTTAAAGAACTTGCCCAGGAAACCGCTCTTCGCAAAATCCACCACACTCGGGTCCAAATCCTTCAACTGAAGCTGAAGCTCGGTCAGCCCTTTGGCGACTTGGCCGCCTTCATCGCCCGTTCTGGACAGATTCCCCACAGACACCTGCAAAAGTGCATTTTTCTCCGACGAGGACCGCATCGTATTCATACCGAATTGATCGATCGATTGCAGGATCTCTTTCCGCTTCTCCAGTGAATCGACATCCAGCTCCAGGATCGTGGAGACATTGTTTACCGCCAGCTCCTTTAGCTGGGCTACTTCCTCGGGCACAGGCTTAACCTGCTCTTCAATTGCCGACTTAATCTTCTCCGGATTGACGACTTCCATTGTAAATGCCATGGTAACCCCTCCTAAAATAGAAATCACATTTGCACGTTGAGCAAATTACCGATCTTATACACAACATCGTCCGTATCCGCGTTGATGCTGGCCGCCTCGTTGATACTTGAAATGCTTTGCAGCGCCTGGATGTTCGCATTATAGCCAATCGTGTATACCGGGATTTTATAGGTTTCAATTAACCCTCTGATTTCATCGAGCGAATGCCCTTCATTCGTTTCCCCGTCGCTTAAGACAAAGATTACGGGTTTAACATCAGGGTGAGCCGTTAGCTCATCTTGAAGCATTTTCATGGCCACCACAATTCCGTCAAAAGTAGCTGTACCGCCGCCAGCCTGCAGGCTGTTAACGGCTCCCACAAACATAGACTGCTGATTCGCGTCGTATTTCCCAATCGGAAGATTGATGGACACTTCACTGGAGTAAGAAACCAACCCAATGCTGTTGTCCCTGCCGAGGTACTTTTGACCTTTTAATAACGACTCTCTTAACCGGTTGAGAGGCTCACCATCCATACTTCCGGATACATCGGCCACAAATACCGCTGCGATCGGCTTATTCCCGTTCTTCTTTTCCTTCCACAGCTTCTGGGCGGAGGAGAGAAGGGTACCGTCAACCGCGTTAAGCTCGGAGTGGTAATCCGGCAGACCATTGAACCCTTTGTCCGCAGCTGATTTCTGATACTTATCCTGCTCGGCGAACTCCGCAAACTTCTTGATAATGTCCAGCTTATCTTGAGGTAAATTGCCCAAAGCATACAGCGGACTGTCATGCCTTACGCCAAAAGGAGTGAATACGTAGCCGCTCTTCAGATCCGGCGCATTGACATACGTTTGGTACTCCAGGACAAAAGCGTCAAGCATTCCCGACTTGGCCGCGTCACGCATTTGCAAAGTTGTAGACGCGGTGAAAGGGACATTGGCCTGGAATTTCTCAAACCCTTGAACCGCCTTATCCCCTAGTAAATCCGAGCTGTCAAACGTCTGAAGGGCGGTCACCAGAAAGTTGAGGCCGGTGGAACTGGCGAAAGGATCGGTATACCCCATAGCCAGCTCGTTATTGGCAATAGCGTCTGTAACCGTCTTGATATTCAAGGAGCCGTATTTATCCACGAGCTCGTCATACTTTTTCTTGGTTGTTACAATACCGGCTACATTCCCGGTAAGACGCTTCGATACAAGCTGAATGGGGATGCCTTGCGCTTTGACCATTTCGCCCCACAGCTCATTGGAAGGTGTGAAGGCATCCGGCACATACTTGCCCGACTTTATATAATCTGCGGCTGTTCCCGAGGCAATATTGCGGATCTTGACCGAGACCGGTTTCCCATTCACCATAAAATTGGAATTGTTGAAGTCTGTCGCTACTTCGTTCAACCACCCGTCTACGCCGGTTCCTGACTTCTCCGTAGAAGAGAAAATTTCAATGAAACTGTCCGTTGTATTGGCTACGGAAATAGGGAATTTGGAGATATCGGGCAAGGAGTCGCCGACAGATGCAGGATCAAGGTCGATCTGACCCTTTACCGGTTCCGCGGAAGTTACAGAAATGCTTTTGTACAGTTTATCCAGCTGCTTGGTCGCGTCTTCCGCGGTTACCTGTGTCTGGCTTTTACCTAAATTGGAGGTTAAACTGATCCCGAAATATACAAGAGCAAAAACAGCCACTGCGATAACTCCCAACACCACAAACGCTTTACTTTTTCCAGCCATGCTCATCTCCCTCTCATTGCTTATAGAACTTCGTCTGCTTGATCAATGCATCCATTTCCTGCATGCACGGCATATCCTCAATATTTTGATAATCCATGCTGTCCAATTGGGAGATTTCCAGCAGCAGCTTGTCTAGCTTCAGCAGAATTTCTTCATTTGCGCCAAGGTATCCCGCTACGGAGGTCAAGTACTCGTTGTGCAGAGCGGTTTTTTCCTGAACCAGTTTATTGGAAAACTGCGCGAGCTTCTGCTCGCTGGTGAAAGCGGAGAGCTCTGAAGCATCGAATACACTGAGCTTATTCAGGATTCCCTTGATATTCAGGTAAAAAAGCTGCCCGACTTCATCAATGACAGAGTGAAACTTCTTGTAGCTTAGCTCCGCCGGATCAAATCTTTGGCTGAGGACGTCCAATAAGGTGGTTTTCTTCTTCTCCAGCCGGTCAAGCTGATCCAGCGAGAGAGAAATATCCTTCTTTAACACATTTGCATTTCTGTAATGGTTAAGCGCTGTTATATAGTCCTCATGCGTTTTCATGTTTTTCACAGGTGTCAGAACAGGAGGTTTAAACAGTAAAGCATAACTCCCGTACAGCAGCACAAGGAGACTAATAACCAGTAGGGTTACTCCCGAAGCTGTCTCCAGAGCACTTTCACCGCCGATTTCCACCCCTGCTAAACCCGGAGACAGAATTACAATATCCAGGACTGCAACTCCGGCAATAAGCCCCAGCAGCTTCATAAGTCTTGAGCTGTTCAAAAGACGCACCTCCTTTATATAGGATACCTTACTTCCAATATTTAGGGCTATGATTTCAGTTAAAGGTATATCATTGAATACGCCCGTAGCTTCGGATAGATGCATAATTTTCCTGTTGCCTGGTGTGTTGGCTTGTGGGGGGAATAGTTATTATAAAAAAACAGCAAGCTTCCGGTCATTCGGAGGCTTGCTGTTTTGCTTCTATAAGTATATTCGCGATTCAAGAGGCTGTTTATATTGCGTCTGCGGACAGGCTGGCAATCAGGGTCAAGCGGGATTCATCGACGGTGACTCCCAGTCCGGGGCCTTCGGGAACGGATACGGCTCCGTTCGATACTGTAAGCGTACTAGCGGGATCGTCTTCGGGGCGGACCCGCTGGAATCCCCATACTTCAAAATGGCTGGCGCGCGATGCCGCCGCGATTTGCAGCAGAGCGGCGGTAGCCAGCCGCCCCTCGTCCATCTGCCCGAGCATATACGGGATGCCGAAGGATTCGGCGACCGCCATCATCCGCAGCAGATTGGATACCGATCCCGCCTTTACAAGCTTCAAGTGAACAATATCGGCCGCACCCTCGGCGGCAATCCGGGCGACATCTGCGCACGTGCGGCAGCTCTCGTCGGCCACGACAGCGGCCCGTGTCTGCTGCCGGACCTGTTTCAGACCGGAGAAGTCGTCAGCAGGCACGGGCTGCTCCACCCATTCTACACCGAGCGCTTCGAGTTCCCTCAGGCGAAGGGCCGCTTGCTTGGGCGTCCACCCCTGATTGGCATCGACACACAGAAGAACTTCTCCGCCCAGCCCGAACGAGTCAATAACGGCTCTGGCCCGCCGCACCCGTTCAAGATCAGCGGCCCGGTCCGGGCCGACTCTCACCTTGATAGTCCGGAAGCCGGCCTGCAAATACCGGGCCGCTTCCTCTTCGGCTTCATCCGGCGTGCCGAAGGCGATGGTGGCGTCGCTCGGGATGGAATCCCGCATCCTTCCTCCCAAAACCTCGGCGACAGACACTTTCAACTCCTTGCCCATAAGATCAAGCAGGGCAATATCCACGGCGGCGCGGGCCGCGCTGTTTCCGTTAATCAGCCTGTCGAGCTGGGCGTTGATCCTATTTCTGTTCATCACGGGCTTTCCGAGCAGTGCGGGGCCTAGTGTATGCGTAAGAACGGCGGCCACCCTTTCGGGCGTGTCGCCGGTGACATATTCACAGTTGCCGCGAACTTCGCTCCAGCCGCTGACACCGGAATCGGCCGTAATCCGCAGGTAGATTTCTTTCAGGTGAGTGACGGTTCCGGAAGAAGAATGAGTGAACGGCGGAGAGAGCGGAAGGTCGCATCTGAATACATCGATTTGGGAAATAAGCATAGCTGACACCTCGTTTTTCATTCGGTAGCGAAGAAAGTGATGTTACTAAATCTAACGTAATTTGAAGATTTTGATGCGGAATTAGATAGAAAATTGATATTTGATCAAATATCACAGTAATTATAGTCACACAAAAGTGCGATTAGCAACAAAAAAATCGACAAAACTTTTATTTTTTCGACTCTATGGAAGATATTTCGACGACATGACAGATATATTAACAATTTGAGATATTTTTATTGACAGTTTGTCGAAACACCCTTTACAATGTGACCTATGTCACAGGTAATCATTGATCGTTGATATTTGATCAAATATCCGATCTTGGAATTTTAGAAAGGAGATGCTGAATGATTGAGTAGAATTCCAACCTTTGTCACCGCGTCGGAGCATGTATACTCCGTTCTCAAGCAGTGGGTGTTATCCGGCGAATTGGCTCCTGGTGAGAAAATCGACCAAGACGCCGTCGCCGCCCGCCTCGGGGTGAGCAAAATGCCGGTTCGCAGCGCTTTGGACAAGCTGGCGGCCCAGGATCTGGTGCTGCTGCATTCGCACAGGGGCGTAACGGTTACCCCGCTGTCGGCGCAGCATCTCGAAGATATTTATCTGGTGCGCTGCAATTTGGAAGGATTGGCTGTGCAGCTTGCGACTGAGCAGCTTACGCCGGAGGATGTCACTCTTCTTAACGGCATGATTCAGAAACAGGAGGAGCTTGCGTATCAAGAGAGTCTCGATACCGAAGCGATCCTGGCCGCCAACCGTGAGTTTCATATGTTCATTTACGGTCTCGCGCAGCGTCCGGTACTGATGTCGATCATTGAACGGCTATGGGAGCAGAGCGAGCGTTACCGCCGTATTCTTTTAATTCAGCCCGGAATGGTTGACGGTTCTCTTAACGAGCACCGCCATCTGGTGGAGCTGATGACCCGCAAGGAAGCGGAGGAAGCGAGCCGTTTCCTGGTTGAACACAATCGGAAGACCCAGAAAGTCGTACTAAGTGTCATGCAAAATAACGAGAACAGCGAGGAGAGGTAAACGTGATGATGAAGAACACCAAGATGCTGGTTTGTGCAATGTTGGTATTGGTAGCTGCTGTATTGAGCGCATGTGGAACAAACAGCGCAAACGGAGGGCAGGCTTCGTCCCCGGCCGGAAGCAGCAAGCCGCAGGAAACCGCAGCCGCAGCTCCATCTTTTTTGGTTGAAAAAGGGTTCCTGACCTATGGCACGGCCGCTACGTTTCCTCCATTCGAGTACATGGTGAACAATGAATTCACCGGCTTCGACATTGAACTGGGACAAGCGATTGCCAAGGAAATGGGCGTAGAGGTCAAAATCCAGTCGATGAACTTCGACGGACTGATTCCGGCGCTGCAGGGCAAGCGGATCGACATCATCAATTCCGCCATGTATATCAAGCCCGAACGGGAAGAGCAAGTAGACTTCATTCCTTACATGGGACTGGCTGACTCCATCGTTGTGAAGAGCGGCAATCCGAAAGGCGTCAAAAGCATGGATGATCTGTCCAATCTCACGGTCGCCGTTACACGCGGTGCTGTCGAGGAAATCAACGTTCGCGAACATAACGTTAAGCTGAAGCAGGCCGGTAAGCCGGAAATTAAAATTTTGGCGCTCCCGACGGCCAACGACGCCGTTCTTGCAACCGAACAGGGCCGTGCCGACGCATTCCTCCACTCTTCTCCGGGAGCCGCATATCTGCAAGAGGAGAAACCGGGCGTATTTGAAATCGCGGGCTCCTTCGGCGCGGATACGAAGATCGGAATTGCCGTTCGCAAGGGCGATACGGAAACGAAGACGGCGATCGAGACCGCGCTTAAGAAAGTCGTTGAGAACGGTACCTACAAGCAATTGATGGAGAAATACCATCTGCCGGCTGAAATGAGTTATTTCAAGTAATCAATAGCACTCTGCATAAACAGCCGCCGGATTCGCGTCAGATGCATCACTTTCTCGTCCGAATCCGGCGGATGCTGTAATAAGGAGGTTCTAACATGGAATTTGTTGAAGGCGTTTGGGCTTATCTCGGTTCCCGGGCTTTTCTGGACGGAGCCATAAATACAATGAAGCTCACGCTGGTGTCGCAGATTGTCGCCGTCTTGCTTGGATTTATCATTGCACTTGCCAAAATGTCAAAATGGAAACTGCTGCAGGGATTCGCGGCTTCGTATATCTGGATTTTTCGCGGGATTCCGGTGCTTGTGCAGCTGATCTTTGTGTACACGGCGCTGCCCCAGTTCGGAATCAGGCTGACCGGGTTCCAGTCAGCGTTCGTCGCGCTCGCGCTGAACGAGGCGGCCTACATGGCGGAAATTGTGCGGTCCGGCCTGGCGTCAGTGGGCAAAGGGCAGCATCGCGCCGCCAATGCCCTCGGCATGAACAGCTGGCAGCGGATGCGCTACGTTGTTCTTCCCCAGGCGTTTCGGGTTATCGTGCCGCCGACCGCCAACCAGTTCATCGGCATGCTGAAGACCTCGGCGATGGCCTCGGTCGTTGGCTACACCGATCTGCTGCTGACTGCTCAGCAGACGGCCAGCGCCAACTTTGATTATGTGGACACGCTGATCGCGGCCGTCATTTATTACCTTGTCTTTACGGCGCTGTTCACGTTCATCCAATCTTACCTGGAGCGGCGGATGGATATAACCCGTTCCCGAAAACGCAAATCCCCATTGTTCTCGCTGATGAAGCGCGGAAAGTCAATTCTATAAGCCTGATAATGGAAGGAGGTCGGACACTGTGCTGCAAATCGAGCGGGTGTTCAAGCAATATCATGACGATCCGATCCTGAAAGAGGTCTCACTCAATATTCAAGAGGGCGAGCGGGTGGTTATTATCGGACCTTCCGGTTCCGGCAAGTCTACGCTGCTGCGATGCATGGCGGGACTTGAGCCCATCGACGGCGGACAGATTCGGTACAACGGACAGGACGTTAACGGATCGCGGCATGCAAGAGCGGAAATCGGCATGGTCTTTCAATCGTTTGATCTGTTCCAGCATCTGAACGCGATTCAGAATATTATGCTGGCTCCGAAGGTGGTGCGCGGCGAAAAAGAGCAGGAAGTTCGCTCGCGCGCGATTCAACTGCTGGAACGGGTACGTTTGAAAGACCGGGCAGAGCATTATCCCGAGCAGCTGTCCGGAGGGCAGCAGCAGCGCATCGCCATTGCGCGGGCGCTTGCCATGAATCCGAAGCTGATGCTGTTCGACGAGCCCACCTCGGCGCTTGATCCCGAGATGACGGCCGAGGTTCTGGACGTTATCTCGGATTTGGCCAAGGACGGCATGACCGTCGTCATCGTTACGCATGAAATGGAATTCGCGCGCCGGGTAGGCGACCGCATTATTTTTATGGACCAGGGACAGGTGGTTGAAGATCTGCCTTCTTCGCAGCTCGAACAAGCCGGCAAGCATCCCCGTCTTATGCAATTCCTTAACCAGATTACACAGTACTGAACATAACATGAGGCTGAAGTGTCAGCCTTTAATTGAACCAGGAATGAATCGTAAGGAGGGGAAACGCTTGGCGACGGTTAAACTGGCGCTGGTGCAGTTCGAAAGCGCGCTGATGGACATCGCCGCGAATGTCCGCAAAGGCCTGGAGTTCGTTGAGCAGGCATCGCGGCAGGGGGCCGATCTGATCGTGTTCCCGGAACTGTGCATCACTGGATATAATACCGACGTGATCGGCGACCGCTATCATGAGCTGGCCGAGGACACAGGCGGTTCGACGGTTCGGGCATTCCGCGAAGCTGCACAGACGCATAACATTAACATCGTGCTTGGGATGGCCCTAAAGCTGGACGAGGGCGGGACCGCCAATGGCGCCGTTATTATTAGGCGAAACGGAGAACTCGCGGGTACGTACAGCAAGGTTCATCTGTGGGAGGATGAGAGGAAGTTTTTTAAACCCGGGGACGTTTGTTCTCCGTATGAACTTGATTTCGGCAAGCTCGGCGTCCTGATTTGTTACGATGCTGGTTTCCCGGAGGCCGCGCGTACTCTAGCTCTGCAAGGGGCGAAGCTGATCGTCACGCCGTCCGCTTTTTCACTGGAAGACAAGCACAGATGGGATATTTATTATCCGGCAAGGGCGCTTGAAAATACCTGCTTTGTGGCTGGCATCAACGGCGTGGGCGGCAGTCTGCGGCTGTTCGGCAACAACAAGCTGGCGAATCCGAAGGGCGAGCTCATCGTCAGCGGCAATCTGAGTGAAGAAGACATGCAGGTGCTGGAGATCGATCTGGATGAAGCGGACGAATGCTCCAAGCTAACACCCTATTTAAGAGATTTAAGAATGGATACTTACGGCTATCAGGCTTGACAACGATGAGTTCAGGGAAAGGGGTAGACGATATTGAGCGCCACATCATTGGTATTTTCCAGGGATGAATTTGATTCCCGCCTGCAAAATGTACAACGCGAGCTTGAACTCAAGGGGCTCAGCGGCATGCTGATTCACACCCCTGAAAATATTTTTTATCTGACCGGCTATCAGAGCCCGGGCTATTATATGTACCAATGCCTGGTCGTGCCGGCTTTCGGCGATCCGGTGCTTGTGCTCCGGCGGGGCGAGCTGTCCAATGTTCAAACCTACAGTTGGCTGCCTGAAAGCCAGGTCAGAACCTATGACGACACGAATGACCCGGTTGCATTGACCGCGGATACAGTCAGAGAGATCGGCATCGCTCCCGGTGCGATTGGCCTGGAGACGGGCTCCTGGTTCCTGCCTGTCCGGAACTACCAGAAGTTTGAGAAAATGCTTGGCGATTTCCGGCTCATGGATGCCCAAGGGACGGTTGAAGCGTTCCGGGTCATCAAATCTCCGGCGGAAATTGCGTACATCCGCGAAGCCTGCGCCGTGGCCGACAGCTCGATGCAGGCAGGGCTTGACGCGATCCGGGCGGGAGTGAATGAAGACGAGGCTGCCGCGGCCATGTTCTCCGCCATGATTAGGTCTGGGGGCGAGTATTTGGGGATGGAGCCGTTTATTTCCTCCGGCTACCGTTCGGGCAACATGCATGCCGCATGGGGGCATAAGGTGATCGGCGACGGGGAGACGCTTCTGCTGGAAGTGGCAGGGGCCCGCAACCGGTACCACGGCGCGCTGATGCGGGCTGCCTATACCGGCACGCCAACCGATGAGATCAAGCGGGTGACCGAGGTGTGCATCGCTTCCTTGAACGCCGCGCTCGAAGTCATCCGTCCGGGCGTTACCGCCGGAGAGGTGGACGAAGCCTGCCGGGGAACGATCGAGCGTGCCGGACTGTATGAGCAGTTCCGCAAACGGACCGGCTACTCGATCGGCGTTGCTTTTGCACCGGACTGGGGAGAAGGCCATATTATGAGCCTTCAGCGGGACGATGACCGCGTGCTGCTGCCGGGCATGGTCTTCCACATTCCGCCGGCCCTTCGCGTTCCGAACCGCTACGGCGTCGGATTCAGCGAGACGATTCTGGTGACGGAGACCGGCTGCGAAGTGCTGACCAAGCTGCCCCGTGAGCTGACGATAGCGAAGGGGGGACAAGCATGAGCGGATCATTCGCAGGAAAGACCGCGCTCGTAGCGGCGGCAAGCAAAGGCCTTGGCCGCGCCGTGGCGTTCGAGCTGGCACGCGGCGGGGCGAAGGTGGCGCTGTTCAGCCGGAACGGCGAAGAGGCTAAAGCCGTGGCTGCGGACATCACCGCCGAAACGGGAATGCCCGCGCTTGGGCTTGCGGCGGATGTCTGCTCCGCTTCCGACCTGTCCCGCTGCGTGGAAGAGACCGTCACCGCTTTTGGCGGACTGGACGTTCTGGTTACCAACGCCGGCGGTCCTCCCGCCGGGAACTTCGAGTCGCTGAAAGAAGAAGACTGGCTGTATGCGTACGAGCTTAACGTGATGAGCGTGGTCCGCCTCGTCTCCTATGCGCTTCCGCATTTGAAGGCGCAGGGCGGCGCGATCGTTAACCTAGCTTCATCCTCGGTCAAGCAGCCGATCCCAGGGCTGACTCTCTCCAATGTGATGCGGACCGGCGTGGCCGGACTTAGCAAAACGCTGGCGGAAGAGCTTGCCCCGTACGGCATTCGGGTCAATATAGTGGCTCCGGGCCGGATCGATACGGATCGGGTCCGCTCCCTGGACCGCATCCGGGCGGACAAGGCAGGGGCTACCCCGGAAGCGATCAAGGCGCAGAGCGAGAAGCAGATTCCGCTCGGGCGCTACGGGCAGCCAGATGAGTTTGCCCGCGTGGTGGCGTTCCTGTGCTCGGACAGTGCAAGCTATGTCACGGGCCAGACGCTGCTCGTGGACGGCGGGATGGTGAAATCGCTATGAGCGAAGGCCTGCGCGCAGTGGAGCCGGTCATCCGCCCCGAACGGACCCTGGAACTTCTGGCCGACCTGATCCGCTTCCAGAGCGTGAACCCGAGCGGCACGGAGGGAGAGGCGGCTGAATATGTCGCCAAGATCATGCGGGAAGCGGGATGCGAGGTCGAGCTTCAGGAGATCGAGCCGGGCCGGCCGAATGTGATCGCCCGCCTGAAAGGCACGGGCGGCGGACGAACCGTTATTCTGAATACGCATATGGATGTCGTTCCTGCCGGCGACGGCTGGAGTTCCGATCCGTTCAGCATGCTCCGCAAAGGCGACCGGGTGTACGGCCGGGGCGTCATGGATGCGAAGGGGCCTTTGGCCGCCATGATGGCCGCTGTCGAAGCGATTGCCGCCTCCGGCGCGCAGCTGCCGGGGGATATCGTGCTGGCGGCGGTCGTGGATGAAGAGGCGGCGAGCCTTGGAGCCCGCAGGCTGCCGGACGATCTTCACGGCGACCTGGCGGTGATCGGTGAAGCGACGAACGGCAGCCTGGCGATCGCGCACCGGGGCAGCATACGTCCCGTGCTCGTCGCCGAAGGGGTATCGGCCCATTCGTCAACGCCTCACCTCGGCGTCAACGCCGTGTCCCTGATGGCGCGGACGCTTGTGGCGCTTGAAGACTTCGCCGAGGAGGAGCTGACGAAGCGGCTTCATCCGTTGACGGGGCAGTCGACACTGTCCGTCACGGTCATTAAGGGCGGAATCAAGGAATCGATGATTCCGGACCGCTGTGAGGCGCTGATCGACCGCCGGCTCATTCCCGGCGAGGCGGAAGAAGACGCGCTGCGGGAGATCGAGCAGATCATCGCCGGTCTTCCCGCGCTGGACGGCCGGGTCCACATCGACCGGCTCGTTCCGACAACAGGGGTGGCATCGGAGACCCGTCCCGATCATCCGATGGTGGGGCTCGCTTCAGCGGCGATCGAACGCGTATACGGACGCAGCCCCGAGCTAACGGGCCTTACGGCCAATTGCGACATGACCCACTTCGTCAAACGGGGAATTCCGTCGGTCATCTACGGGCCGGGCGATTTCAGTGTGGCTCACAAAATCGACGAGTGGGTAACCGTGTCCGAACTGGATAATGCAGCACGGGTCTACGCTTCCATTGCGATGGAAGTCGCAGGCTCGTAACCGATAAACAGAAGAGGTGATTGACGTTGTTGAACCAACATGTTCAGTTGGCGGATTGGGTAGAGCGTGTTCAGCCTTCTCCGACTGCGTTGCTGGAGTCCACAGTGGCAAGGTACCAGCGGGAAGGCCGAACCGTGTACCGCTTGGGACTCGGGCAGCCGGATTTTCCAACGCCTGACCGGGCCAAGGCGTCCGCGATTCAGGCGATACAAGACAATTTCACAGGATATACCGACACGAGCGGCATCCTGCCTCTGCGCGAAGCGATCTGCCGGGCGCTTAAGCGGGATATGGGGCTTAGCTACGACCCCGGAGACATTGTAGTCACCGTCGGCGGCAAGCATGCCTTGTTCAATGCGATTTGCACGCTATGCCGGCCGGGAGACGAAGTAATGATTCCAATTCCGTATTGGGTGTCGTTCCCCGAGCAGGTGAAATTCGCTGGCGCGAAGCCGGTCTTCGTTCAGACCAGCGCTTCCTCCGGTTATAAAGTGACGCCGGAGACGCTTGCGCCTCTGGTGAACGACTCGACCCGTCTGCTGATTCTCAACCAGCCGAACAACCCTTCCGGCGCAGTTTACAGCGCGGAGGAGCTGTCCAGGCTGGCCGAGTTCTGCAGGCAGCGGGATCTTTGGGTCATCAGCGATGAGGTGTATTCGGCGTTTGTGTTCAAGCTGGAAGGATATACGAGCATCGCGTCGTTTCCCGGTATGCGGGAGCGGACCGTCGTGATCAACGCGGTGTCCAAGTCGTACGGGATGACCGGCTGGCGCATCGGTTACTCTGCCGCTCCGGCCGCGGTCACCGAGGCGATGCTTCGCCTGCAGTCCCATACGACAAGCAACCCGTCATCCATCGCCCAGCAGGCGGCGCTGGCTGCCATTGACGGCCCGCAGGAAGATCTTGCGGACATCCGCGAGGAATACGCGGCGCGCCGCGGCATTCTGGTCGAAGGGGTTCGCCGGATCAAAGGACTGGAGTGCAGCGTGCCGGACGGCGCCTTCTATGTATGGGTTGACGCCTCCGCCTGGCGCGGCCAGACCCTGGAGGGACGGACCATTTCCACCGCCGACGACCTGGCGGATATTCTGCTGACGAAGGCCGGGGTTGCCGTGATGCCGGGAACCGGGTTCGGCAGCCCGTATCATATCCGCCTGTCTTACGCCGTTTCCCGTGAGGAGATGGAGAACGGAATCGCGGCGATGGAATCGATTCTTGGGAGCAAATAAAGGAGGAAGTCCACAACATGTCCACAACTGACTTGAAAGATAAGCTTAAAGGAATTTACGTACTGTCCATCACTCCGATGACAGATACGCTGGCTTTCGATCCGGCCGCGCTGCGGCGGAATATCGATCACTTCATTGCCTCAGGCGCTCATGGCATTATCGTCAGCGGTACATACGCGGAATACCCGAGTCTGACAAGCGATGAGCGGAAGCAGCTGTTCACCGCCGCCGCCGACGCGGTTGCCGGCCGGGTTCCGCTGCTGTGCTGCACGGCAGCCAGCGGCACCGGCGAAGCCATCGAGCTTGCGGATGCAGCCAAGCAGGCCGGCGCCGACGGCGTAATGGTGACGCCTCCGTACGTATCGGAGGTCCGTCCGCAGGATATTCTGTATCACTTCGAGCTGCTGAATGAATCGACCGAGCTGCCGATTCTTATCTACAACAGCGCGAGCATCGGCGTCCATCTGTCACCGGAGGAGATCGCCAAGCTGGCCAAGCTGGACAACGTCGCCGGAGTCAAGCAGGGCGCTACCGATCTGCATGCGCTGGTGCGGACCGTCGCTTACGCCGGTAAGGACATCTCGGTCATGTGCGGCTCGGACGGTCTCATCCTCGGTGGACTTGCCTCCGGCTTGCCCGGCTGCACATCCACGAACGCCAACTTCATGACTTCCGAGTTCGTCGCGCTGTACAACGAATTCCAGCAAGGCGAAAATGCCCGTGCCATTGAGCGGTACTACCGCTGGCAGCCGATCCGCGATCTGGCCCGCAAATACGGACAGCCCGCAATGGTCAAAGCCGCGATGGAGCTCATCGGACTGTCTTCAGGACCGGTCCGGGCGCCTTTCCGCACGCTGGGGGAAGAAGCCAGAGCGGATATCGCGCGCACTTTGAAGCAGACAGGCATCACCCTGTAAGTGCACCCTGTAAGTGCCTGACAAGATAGCCTCGCTGATAGCCAATTTGGCCTTCAGCGAGGCTTTTTTTTATAGGGAGGAAACTCATCAAGCAGCCAGAAACATGGGGCGAAAAATTGTGCAAAAAAATTATTGACTAAACAGTCTAAAAAAGATATGATGGAATCACAAGGAGGTGGTCAACTAATTGGGGTACAAAATTTTAACTCTAGATGCAAGGTATTATTTTTTTAAACATTACAGACTGAATAGTCAAAATAAAAGGAGGAAATAAAAATGAACAACAACAAACTTACTGCAGGAGCCATTCGCGAGCGGGCACAAGAGACATTTCGGAATCACTTGAAATATCTGTCTGGTGGAGATATTGAAGCATGGGTCAATCTTTGGCACGAAGACGGTATCCTGGAATTCCCTTATGGACCGGCAGGATTTCCCGAATTCAAACAAGGCAAAGCCGACATGTACGAATATATGCTGAACTTCCCGAAACACTTTGAGGTGCAGTTTACAGAGCTGGAGTTCCATCCGGCTGTCGACCCCGAGCTTGTCATTGCGGAGTTCAAATCCGCCGGGAAGCACAGAGAGACGGGGAACCCTTACAATCAGACGTATATCAGCGTGGTCGAAACGAAAGACGGCCTCATTACGCGCTACCGGGATTTCTGGAATCCGCTGGTCGCGATCGAATCGGTTGGCAGCATGAACGAAGTCGTTCAATTTTCCGGGAATTAAAAATAATATTGACTGAGTGATCTGGAAAAGATAAGATGAATGTCACAAGGGAGGAGTGCTCGTAAAAAATGGCAAGAAGTAAAGAATTTGATACATCGCTTGTTCTGCACAAGGCTATGGAGGTATTCGGGCACTACGGCTACGAAGGCACTTCGCTGCAAAATTTACTCGATGGGTTAGGCATAGCGCGCCAAAGCCTGTACGATACTTACGGAACCAAGCGGGATCTCTTCATCAAGGCTGTTAAACATTATGTAAATGAGAAATCGGATGCGGTCATTTCATATTTGGAACGTCCAGGTTCGGTTAAGCAGGCGATTGCTGATATTTTCCATGAAATTGTGGCTGTTCTGCAAGATGGGGAGCGCCGGAAGGAATGCTTCATTATGCACAGCGCCATTGATCAGGTTCCTCATGATCCGGAAATCGCAGCGTTTTTTGAACGGGATATGACACGTTTGGTAGAAGCCTTTTATGAAGCGCTGGTTCGCGCCCGAAATCAAGGTGAACTAAGCGGAAACCGTGATTTGCTTGCTCTTGCACGGTATTTGTACCATGAAAGATATTCGCTGACCCAAGTGGCTAAATTAACCACCGATCCTAAAGTTTTGGATGATATTGCTGCCGTTACTCTTTCTAAGCTGGACAATTAATGGAGCGTAAAAAAGACGCTTCATTATATTTTCGAATTTTTAGATCAAATGGTCTATAATGTGATGGGCTCTTATGTGAGTGGAATTCGGGGGTAGAGTCGACAATGTTGACCCTATTCCCGCTAAATTAATTAGACTGAAAGGTCTGATAACGAAAAGGAGCGGATTTCATGAATTCGACTAGACACAAAGGATTGGCTTTGACGATCCTGGCACTGTCCCAATTAATTTTGGCGCTTGATTACACAATTATTTTTGTAGCTCTGCCTTCACTTGCAGCAGACTTAGGCTTTAGCGCGAACCAGCTGCAGTGGGTCATCAGCGCGTTTTCCCTGGCCTTTGGAGGTTTCCTCCTTATCGGTGGCAGATTGTCTGATTTGCTGGGCAGACGGCGAATGTTCATCATTGCCATGGGGATCTTCGGTTTAGGCTCTCTGCTTGGCGGCCTGGCAGACTCTCAGCTGTTCCTCATAATCGCAAGGGGACTCCAAGGCATTGGCGGAGCGCTGCTGTCGCCGGCTACATTGTCACTGATCATGTCCAACTTTGAAGAAGGCCCAGAACGCAACCGTGCATTAGGCATTTGGGCGGCAATGGGTGGAGTGGGCATGTCCATTGGGTTATTGCTTGGCGGCGTGTTAACAAGCTTTATCGGCTGGGAAGCCACCTTTTTTGTCAATGTTCCAATTGCTATTTTCGTTATTATCCTCGCTCCGATCACGCTTGTGGAGAGCAAGGCGGCATCTGCAAAACGCCATTTTGACGCAATAGGCGCGATTTCCGTAACGGCCGGCATGATCTTGATAGTAAATTATCTTATTCAAGCCCCGGTCGTTGGCTGGATTCATCCATCAGCGATTATTCCTGGCATTGTTGGCGCTATTCTGCTTCTTCTGTTCGTGGTCATTGAAAAACGCACAAAAGATCCTTTGATCCCCTTCAGACTGTTTCGGATTCGGAGTTTGACTGGGGCCGCGATTACCGCAGCGTTGTTCTCCGCATCATTCGGTACGTTATACTATTTCCTCACGCTCTACACGCAAGAGGTGTTGCATTACTCAGCCATTCAATCCGGATTAAGCTTCCTGCCGCTGACCATTAGCGCTTTTGTAGGCGCGAAGCTGATTAACAAGATGCTGGCCAAGGTAGGTGTGGCAGGTACCATTGCAAGCGGAATGGGACTTGGCGCGATCGGGTTCATGATGCTTACCCGGCTCTCCGAGCACGGATCGGCATGGGGGATTATTCCGGGCACCGTTATTATTGGTATCGGTCAGGCCTTTATTTTTACAACAATGTTCATTGCGGCAAGCTCGGGAATTGATATGAAAGAGCAGGGGGTCGCATCCGCTATCGTCTCTACCGGGCAGCAAATTGGCGGAGCAATTGGATTGGCTGTCATCATGGCCATTATCTCTGCAAGCCTCGGCACTAACGCTACTCTGGAAACGATGGAGCCTTCGGATTTAACAGGATCGATTCACATGGCATTCATTATTGACGCGGTTACTGCGCTTCTAGGCATTCTCGTCTCGTTCCTGGCGCTTAAGCAAAAAAATGCCGCTGTTGTGAAGGCGAAGTCGGCGCATGAGTAATAAGGTGCTCAAATGACAACATAATTTCAATGATCACAAAAGGCCATGAATGTCTGCGCGAGTAGAGTTCAAGGCCTTTTCGGCGTAAGCCGGCAAGGGAAGACTAATCAATGGCTATCGACTGGCCCGCCGCGTCCCCGTTCACCACTTGACTTCGAGCTTACTCTAGGGACTATAATTGAGGTGACTTAACCGGAATCGGACGATTCACTCTAAAATAAGGAGGTCAGGTTGATGAGCCTCAACATGCAATACACGATCGGTCAAGTTGCTGAGAAGTCGAATTTGTCGATCCACACCTTGAGATATTATGAAAAAGAAGGCATTCTGCCGTTCATCAAACGAAACGAAAGCGGCATCCGCATTTATGAGGATGAACATATCGAGTGGCTGAACTTCATATGCTGCCTCCGTGATACGGGCATGTCCATTTCGCAGTTGAAGGAATTTGTCGAGCTTACCGTGAAAGGCGACGCAACCATTGAAGAGCGTATACAAATGCTTGAGCTGCAGAAGAAGACCATTCAAGATCAGGTCAATACTCTGATGTCCTATATCGGGATGATTGACTTCAAGATCGGCATGTACTCCGAGGCCAAAGACAAAGTCCAGAGCGCCGGACAAACAGGATGAACTTAAATCAAAAGGGATGAACCGAAGTGCTTCGGCTCATCCCTTTTTTTTCTGGCGCATTATTGCGGATTCATATAACGGTCTTCGATATAAACGGCAGGGTTCCATAGAGGATACTCCGGCTGCAGGCGGCTGGCTTGATCCAGACGGGACAGCTCCTCCTCATTCAAAACAATACCGGAAGCTCCAAGATTATCCCGAAGCTGATCGGGCCGCTTGGCGCCGACAATCACGCTCGTGACGGCCGGTTGATTCAGCAGCCAGGCCAGCGCGATACGGGCAACCGAGGTTTCCCGCGCCTTTGCGATTTCCTGCAAGACATCAATCAGGACATAGCCCTTCTCCCGGTCAACCGGAGGGAAGTCGAATTTGTTGCGCCGGTCATCCGCCCCGCCTTGATTGTCCCGGGTATACTTGCCCGACAGAAATCCGCCGGCCAACGGACTCCACACGAGGAGGCCCATCTTCTGATCCTGAAGCACGGGGAGGATCTCCCGTTCAACGTCGCGTCCAGCGAGCGAATAATACGATTGAGTAGTCTGGAAGGCATTAAGGCCCAACTGCCGGGAAATGCCGTTCGCCTTCACCATCTGCCAGCCCTGCAGGTTGGAGCAGCCGATATATCTTACTTTGCCGCTGCGAACGAGATCGTCCAGCGCACGCAACGTTTCTTCCCAGTCCGTAAGCGGGTCAGGGCCGTGAATCTGATACAGGTCGATATAATCTGTACCAAGACGCTTCAGGCTTTCTTCCGCCTGCCGGATGATATGGCCTCTCGATAATCCTGCGTCGTTCGGACCCGGTCCCATCCGGAATCTTACCTTGGTCGCGATCACCGCTTCATGCCGCTTGCCTTTGAGCGAACGTCCCAGAATCTCTTCCGACTCTCCAACGCCGTATACATTAGCGGTATCAAAAAAATTAATCCCTGATTCAAGCGCTTCATTCACAAGCAAACCTGCCGCTCGATCATCCAGAGCTCCCATTACCGAGCTCATTGGATCATTTTTGCCGCCGAACGTCATCGTACCCAAACAGAATTCCGACACCATCAGACCAGTACCGCCTAGCAGTTTGTATTTCACGCATCATCTCTCCTTGTTGGTTGATTATGTCTTTGCATAATCATCATAATGGCTAGAGTTTACTCTAGGTCAAGGAGGTATTTAGTCGGATTTATAACTTTGGAATTAACCCTCATTTTCCTGGCCATTGTCAATTTGCTTGATGACCTTAGCAGGGTTGCCACCAACGACTGCGTTATCAGGGACATCCTTGGTAACAACCGCTCCTGAAGCAATAACCGCGTTATAGCCTATCTTTACGCCCGGGTTGATAACCGCCCGCCCGCCAATCCATACGTTGTGGCCAATCGTGACCGGCTTGCCGAATTCCGCTCCGGAGATTCTATCCTTAGCCTCTAAAGGATGCGTCGCGGTATAGATATGAACGCCGGGAGCAAGGAAGCAGTTGTCGCCTATACGAATTTCACACACGCCCTAGAAGCACGCAATCGAAGTTCGCATAGAAGTTCTCACCGACATGGATGTTATAGCCGTAATCGCAGCGAAACGACGGCTCGATGTAGCCGTTTTTTCCCGTTGAGCCGAACAGCTCTCTTAGAAGCTCTATTCTTCGTTCATCCTCTGTTTCAAGCGATTGATTGAACAGCCGTGTCAACCGGCGTGCGTTCAAACGATCCTTCACCAGCTCCGGATCGGCGGCCAGGTAAAGCTCACCGCTTAGCATCTTTTCTTTTTCGGTTTTTGTTTGCATCAGGATATTCCTTTCCAAGATATTCGTTATCTTTTTTCAATGACTTGCAGCCGGTAGGTTAAGCTTTCCAAGGTCGCCGTCACAATGCCTTTCATATATTCCCGGTGTGTATCGTTCTGAATGAACACCTGCGGCATATGCTCTTCCGGAATGTCTTTCATGCAGCCTTTATAAAGTTCATCCAGCTGAGTCTCGCGGGGAAGTTCGCCTGTAATCGCAATAGTTATCGGATTGATAATGGCAATGATCGAGGTTAGCGTATTTACAGCCAATCGGACAAAGCCTTCATCAGTATTCAACTGCCGCAGCTGCTCCTCGCGTGAAATTCCAAATGGCAAAAAAGAAACTTCCCCACCGAATTTCGTATTACCGGACAAGATTTGCCCGTCCACGATAAAACCGGCACCGGGAAAATGGTTTTAGGAAACGAAACGACGGCAAAAGTCTTTTCTTCTTCGAAGTTTTGTAAATGGTAGAAACCGTAGACCGTCATGTTCATATCATTTTCGATGGTGACGGACAGTTCGTATTTTTCTTCAAAATAGGGTCCTAACGGTTTGCCTGCAAGGTCCGGAATATCGCAAACGCCGACTACTCCCTGGTGGACGACACCGGGTATTCCAATGCCGATTGCCTGTACATTATGGTTTTCGCCTACGAGCTCTCCGATAAGCTTATCAATCACATCAACGTCGATATGCTGCAGCTGCAGAGTGGACTCTTTGAGGGTTTCACCGACCAAATTCACGATACTGTAGCTGATCGAGTGGAGGCCGCCATCGGTCTTTACAAGCAAACATACGACGCAGCCAAATTCAGCGTTATACTTATACTGTTTGGCGGGCCTGCCGCCGCTCGGTCCTTCCGAATCGGTCTCGATCACTTCGCCGGCAGCGACAAGTTCGTTCAATATGGTACCGCATGTGGCAACGCTTAGCCTGGTCAGGCTTGCAATCGAAGCTTTGGTTCCGATGCCCTGCGCTTTTAACGCATTTTTCACCAGTTCTACGTTCATTTTTTTGACTTGAACAGACTTAGTGTCGCAGTCCCCCACCTCTAGCCAACAGCGAAGGTGGGGGTTAGACACGCCCGCTTTACCAAACATACGTTCCCGTGTTATGCTTGATCCATCAAACATGCGATGGAGGCGTATCTCATGAAGGTGGTCAAAACACTCAAACATCCGATTATATCTCACCACCGCATGCTGGATGCGACTCTCCATGTATACCAAGAGGCGCTGTCGTTTTTGATTACGGTCATTCAAGAGCAGTTTATGTCCTTGGCATCGTTATCCACCCAAGCGGTGGTGACGGCGGTAGAACGGCTGACTCATCGCACCAGACACAACCCGGATCCACTCTACGCCGAATTCGATCAACGCTTTTATAAATTTCCTTCGTACTTCCGCAGAAGTGCTATTGCCGAAGCGTTTGGCATTGTGAAAAGTCATCATTCCCGTTTTCAGCTTTGGCAAGCCGAGCGGCAACACGCCCAGCAAGAAGGGAAATGCTTTTCGAAGAAACCTCCGATACTCCAAGCCCAGCATCAAGCGTTCCCTTGCTTGTACAAAGGAAATATGTTCATTCGAACCTCTGATACGACAGCCAACATCAAGGTGTTTCATCAAGGTGATTGGGTATGGCTCCCCATTACCTTTAAAGGGCAGGATCTATTTAAACGTAACGTGTGGAGCATGAAAGAATGCAACCCCACATTGGTTCGGAAAGGAAAACGCTATGCCCTTCATATCGCCTATGAGGGGGATGTGAAGCTGACTCAGGCGAAACCTTCCAAGCAGCGGGTGTGTGCCGTTGATTTGGGGTTAACGAATTCAGCAGTCTGTTCCGTGATGGACGCAAGCGGCACTGTCTTGGCGAGGACCTTTATCAACCAAGCCAAAGAGAAAGACCGGATGCGCCAAATCACAGGCAAACTGAAACAAGCCCAGCGACAATCCGGTAGAGGGGCAAAACCGAATTTCTGGCGGCGGATGAACGGCTTACAGACGCATATCGTCCACGATACCGCGCATCAAATCCTCGCCTTTGCCCACAAGCACCGCGCAGAGGTCATTGTCATGGAGTATTTAGGCAAGATGCGTCTGCCTAAAGGAACATGGGGAGCCAAGCGGTTTCGTGCCAAACTCCAGTTTTGGGCGAAACGGCGCATCCAAACGAAAGTGACCGAAATGGCTCATTTCTTGGGGATGCGGGTTTCCATGGTCAACTCTGCAAATACAAGTGCGCTTGCTTTTGACGGTAGTGGGTTTGTACAACGCAACACAAAGCGTGATGTTGCTGTATTCGCAACAGGCAAAACGTATCACGCGGACCTCAATGCCTCGTATAACATCGGCGCACGATACGTGCTACGCAGTATACAAAAATCCACATCTGAAAAGACGTGGTTGTCCTTGGAGGCCAAAGACCCTTCATTGGAAAAACGAACGTATTGGACGTTGGCTTCCCTCATTCGGGTGCAACAGGCACTGAGTCTTTAGATCATGAAGCTCGCAGCGTGTGCAACCCTGTATCGATGCCAACAGAAGCCCCCACTTCAAGCGTAAACTAAGTGGGGGAGAGTTCACTCGTATTATGCGTAACAGGCTGCATGTCCTCACTCTTTTCATAATACTTTTTAAAACAGTTTTAATAACGGGGGTATAACGTTCCTAGATCCTTAAGTCGATATTAGGTTATCTTGCATGCATGCCATGCGGCATAGGGCGGCGTGAAGTACGATGCTATATAAGATGAACTTGAAAAATGTAATCAGAACAAGGAGTAACGAAGGGGAAGTTTGGAACTGTAGGAGCGATAGCGATCGCCTTTGTCTCCGGATTTCACCCGCGGATAGCGGTTTAATTAAGAAATCTAGGGACAACAGCGGCCGGAAGTCCAAACGTTCCTCGTAGTTGCGAATGGTATCTGATGGGAAAATCTTAAGTTCAGCTTATATAGTATAAAAAGTAAACCCGAGGGGAGAAAACATGACCACATCCAAAACTGTACTGGTCGTCAGCGTCTCGATCTTTCGTGAGGACGGCAAGGTGCTGGTGATCAAGGAAAATAAACCGTCCATACGGGATAAGTGGAACTTTCCATCCGGCCGGATCGAACCGGGAGAAGCTATTCCGGACGCCGCGCGCCGGGAAGTGAAGGAGGAAACCGGGTACGAGATCAGACTTACATCGGCGACGGGGATCTATCATTTTGTCAGCAGCTTGGGCGATCCCGTCATTTTGTTTCATTTTATCGGGGAAATTACCGGCGGCTCGCTCCAACTGGAAGAAAACATTGGTATAGACAGCAGATGGGCCGCTGTATCGGAAATATTGGAATGGAACCCCAGTGAATGGCGGGACGCCGGAGTTATCTTACAAATCGTCAACAACCTTATAGCGGGCAACGAGTATCCAGTGGCTCTGTATCATCCGAAATTATGCGGGGATGGATACTATCACTTGGGGGACGGCTTATGAAATAGGATAAGGACTCTGAATTAATTTTCGGATCATCTTGTATAGGCGTTCCCCGCACATGCGCTAAATCACATCATCATTTTCAGAAATACGATAAAATTTTCATAAAAATTGCTGGTTTTTGGTGGATTCCAAAATGGCGAAAGAAGAGATATTCAAGAGGAGGCAGCTTGATGATTAATGCAGAGACGCTTGCAGGTTATTATGAGAAGAAGGGCAGATTGCAGCAAAATTTTCTGACCAAACAGTTCCAGGCCGATCTTCCCCAGTTTTCGACACATGAAGAGGCAGCCGGCTGGTTCAAAGCGCTGTTCGGAGACGACTTTATTTTTGTAGAGAAGATGAAAGCCGCCAACGAAGCGGAATTCTACTACCTGTACGACATCATTCATGACCGCGAGAGATGGGAACGCAGAGAACGGGATATTAGAGAGAAGGGTTTTGCGAACGGATTGGGCATGCTGCTGTGCGCCCAGCGGGTCGATATTTATGAAGACGGCTCGGTAGAACTTGCATTTTAAAAAAATGGCCAAGCCCATTTCGGACAATCAACCGGTCGATGTACACTCGTGCATGGCTGGTTTTTGTTTGTTTGTCAGTGTTAAGATAGGATAAAAAAAAGTAGGGGTCATTATCTATGAAAATACTTCAAAGCATAGCTGTTGCTGGGATCAGTGTGTTATTGCTGGCCTCTGCCGGCTGCGGGAACCGGAAAGCTGGAGCCCCGGGACCCGGGGCAGAGGAGACTCCGGCTGTCGCGGCTGGGGAATCGGCAGCTCCGTCAAGCGAGGCATCCGGGTCCTTGGCGAGTCCAAGCGGTGCGCCGGACGCCAGCCCGGCTCCATCCGCTGCCGCACCGGCACCCTCGGCAAGCGCACCGGCGTCTCCAGACAAAGGGGCGTCAGGCGGGACGAGCGGCTCCGCGGCCCATGAAGACAAGGAAGTATGGGCTGCGGTCGATAAGGCGCTTGAGAGCGAGAACTATAGCTCCATTATCAAGATTTTCGAACAAGTGTCCAAACCAAGCGAAGATCTTACGGCGATGTACAACCTTGCCCAGTACAACATTTACGGACAGGACGGAGACGATGAGAAGTCGCTGGAATACTTGTACAAGATTCCGGCCGGCTATCAGGGAAGACACGCGGACCTGGTCGACTATTGGAAATTCCTTCATGAATCTTATGTCCAGGGCCGAACGGACAACATCACTTTTGAAGAATATAAGCAGAAATACTATCATTCCGGCAAAAGCACACACTAGCGCGGGAAGAGGGGGAGGAACGCAGTCTTCCTCCTGCCTTCTTCCTAAACCTCTTTACCCCGCGATTCACACTCCTAGCCTTATTCGGACTAGAGAAAAGAATGATTGCTGGTTCGCAAGTTGACTTTCGCTGCCTGCATGCGATACCATATGCATGAACATGCATTTTGCATATAAGGAGCGATTCCATTGATCGATTTATTTACTCCGTACAAAATTAAAGGACTTGAGCTCAAGAACCGGATTGTTCTGCCACCGATGTGCCAGTATTCGGTAACGAACAAAGACGGGATTGCTAATGAATGGCATCATACCCACTATGTCAGCCGGGCGGTTGGCGGGACGGGCCTCATTATTATCGAGATGGCCGATGTCGAGCCCGACGGCCGGATTACAGATTATGATCTCGGGCTGTGGTCTGATGAACAAATTCCGGCGCTTGCCCGCATAGTGGAGGACAGCCACCGGTATGGCGCAAAGGTCGGCATTCAAATTGCCCACGCTGGCCGCAAGGCTCAAGACGCGGCGATTCCCGTCTCCTCGTCGCCGGTTCCGTTCGATGAGCAGTCGAAGACGCCGCGCGAGCTGACGACTGAGGAAGTGAAAGAGATGGTAGAGAAGTTCCGGCTGGCGGCGCGCCGCGCGGTGCAGGCAGGCTTCGATACCATTGAGCTGCATGGCGCTCACGGATATTTGATCCACCAGTTCACCTCTCCGCTGACTAACCGGAGAGAGGACGAGTACGGGACGGATCTGACGAAATTCGGCCGTGAAGTCATCGCCGCGGTCAAGGGCGAAATGCCGGAAGACATGCCGCTCATTCTGCGTATTTCCGCTCAGGAGTACGTCGAAGGCGGTTATGGCATTAAGGAAAGCCTGGAATTCAGCAAGGCGTTCAAGGAAGCGGGCGTAGACATCTTCCATATCAGCGCCGGCGGGGAAGGGCCAATCACTGCAGCCGGCCGCCCGGGCACGCATGCCGCATACCAGGTGCCGCTTGCAAGAGCCATCAAGGAGGGCTTGGACGTTCCGGTCATCGCGGTCGGCCGTCTGGACGATCCCGCGCTTGCCAACGCGGTTGTCGGCAACGAAGACGCGGATCTGATTGCCGTTGGACGCGGCATGCTGAAGAACCCTTACTGGCCGCTTGCGGCTGCAGCCGAGCTGCGTAAGGAGACGGAAATTCCCAGACAGTACGAGCGCGGATTCGCTATCTGATGCGTTCGGCCCCTCAAGCCGTTCGTGTCAGGCAGCCCGCATAATCAAAACCCCGTTTCAAGATCATCTCTTGGAACGGGGCTTTTGTGTAAGTATGAAGTTCTAATTTGAAAAATAGTCGGCAATGCCTTTCGCGATGGCCTTTGCCGCTTTTTTCTGGTACGACGTCCTGCGGACGAGGGATTCATCGCCCGGGCTTGTGAGGAAGCCCAGTTCGACCAGGGCCGCAGGCGTTTCGTTCTCCCTCAGAATGTGATAATCGCCGAAGGATACCCCGTTGCTCTTCAGGCCGATGCCATCGCCCAGACGATGCTCGATGGAGCGGGCCAGCATCAGGTCATCGGACTCAGAGTAGAAGAACGTCAGCGTGCCCGATATCTTTTTGGGGGAGGAATTGTAATGCACGCTGATAAAAGCGTCCGCCGAGACCGCCGGGGCCAGCCGCGCCCGGCTGGACAGCGAAGGCCGCTGATCGCCCCGGGTACGCGTCATGGTCACATCCGCGCCGGCCGCCGTCAGGTAATCCCGTAGATACAGCGCTGTCTGCAGGTTGAGGTCCTTCTCCATCGTGCCGAAGGTCGTGCCGATCATCCCCGGATCGTCTCCGCCATGGCCCGGATCAACGACAATCCGCTTGCCGCGAAGGCCGGCCGACGCTGACCTGCTGGCGTTTACCGGGCGTAGCCCGGCAGCGGACGCCGATGAGCCGGCGGTAACGTACGGCTCCGCAATCCAGCCGGCGGCTCCGCTTGCGGTCCGTATGCTTAGCCAGCCGGACCGGCGGGAGAGAACGGTCACGACATCGCGGGCTTTAAGCGATCCAACGGCTTCATAGCCGGTTCCGGGACCGCTGCGGATGCGCAGCGAGTCGGCCGTAACCGTCGCCGTGGAACGGCCGCTGCCGGCCGCAAGCGTCTTCGGCGCTGTGGCGGATGTCCGCCCGGAGGCCACTGAACCGCCAGCCTTCTTCAGGTAATATCCGGCGACCCAGCCGGTCATATTTCCGGCTGAAATGCGGGCCCAGCCATGCTGCTCCTTGGTCACGGTGACGAGCGATCCGCCTTTGACCGATCCTTTGACCGCCGCTCCGTTGGCCGGTTCGCTGCGGACATTCAGAGAGGTAGCGTACACCTTGGCGGTGTAGCTGTCCGCCCGGACCGTGTACGAGCTCAGGGCGAGGCCGAGAATCGTTACGGACATCCCGGCGGCCAGCCAGGCAAGCCGCTTCAGCGCAGCGAACCCGCTGCGCTTATCGGAGCGATTGCCTCTGTCCCACTTGTCCGGGCCGGACCCGGGAAAACTATGTATATGCTTGTTCATATTTAGCCTCGCTTTATGATGAAGTTCCTGTTGATCTTTACCCTTTACCCGTCCCGGGGCAAAAGAAAACCCAAAGTTCGCCAAATTGATGCCAGCGTCTTAAAGAAGCGGGCCTAAGGGATCAGCCGAAATCCTGCCGCCGGGAGAGCCAGTCGTTAAGTGTGGGACGGGAATCAGGATGTACCGTTCTTGCGGGCGATTTCCCGGCGGACAACAGGCGCGACTTCCGACGCAAGGAGCTCGATGGCGGAGGCGACTTTGGAAAATGGCATGCCGCCGACATCCATTTGGGCCATAAAGCGGGTATGTCCGAACAGCTCATGCTGGTAAAGAATTTTCTCGATGATCTGCTGCGGACTTCCAACTGCCAGCGCTTCATCAGGCCGCGTGTACACTTCGAAATCCTCGCGTGTGAACCGGAACTCCTTTCCGGGCCGGGCCATGAAGCCGTTCAGATAGTTGAGATAATATGGGTAAAAATCGTCAAGCGCCTGCCCCGAGGTCTTGGCGACATATCCGTGACTGGTGACGGCTACCTTGAGATTCTTCTGCGGATGGCCGGCTGCGGCTCCCGCCTGGCGGTACAGGTCAGCCAGATGCCGGAACCGCTCCGGGCTGCCGGAAAGGATGGCGATCGCCATACCGGATCCAAGCTGTCCGGCTCTTTCCGCACTGGCCGGCGTGCCGCCGACGCCGATCCAGAGCGGAAGCTTCGCCTGCAGGGGACGGGGCGAAATTTCGGCGTCCTTCAGCGGCGGGCGGAAGGTGCCCTTCCAGTTCGCGATCTCCTGGTCGCCAAGCTGCTGAAGGAGATTGAGGTTCTCCGCGAACAGCTGCTGATAGTCGTTCAGGTCATAGCCGAATAGAGGAAAGGATTCGGTAAATGCACCGCGTCCGGCCATAATTTCGGCGCGCCCGTCCGACAGCAGGTCCAGGGTGGCGAAATCCTCGAACAGCCGCACCGGATCGAGGGTGCCGAGGACCATGGTTGTGCTGGACAGCTTGATCCGGCTCGTTACCTGCGAAATTGCGGCAAGCACGACGGGGACCGAGGAGACGGCAAAATCCAGCCGGTGATGCTCCCCTACGCCGAACACGTCGAGTCCGGCCTCGTCCGCCAGCTTGGCGGCGGCTACAATATCCTGAAGGCGGCGGTGCTGGCTTACGGTTTGTCCCGATACGGGATCGGCGACGATATCTCCGAGCGTATACACCCCGAATTCAAAGCTGCTTTCGGGCAGCACCGGTTCATGGTTGGGATTGGTCATGAAAAAAAGCTCCTTTTTCCGGGTCTGTGAACATGAATGGTTTTGATTATTATACCAGTTTCCGGGCGGGGCGCCGCAAGTTTCTTGCCCGCCGCAAATAAATCGTGATAAGTTTAGGAGGCGAAAGAAGCGGAGAAAAAAACGCCGGAAATAGAAGTAACGGCGAATGGATGGGAGCAGGAGCAGATGGCCTATAAAATTGTATTTTTCGATATCGACGGAACGTTGGTGAACGAGGAGAAGGAGATTCCGGCGGATACGCTTGAGGCCGTTTCCAGGCTAAAGGAAAACGGTGTGGAGCCGGTTATCGCCACGGGGCGCGCGCCTTATTTTATCAAGCCTTTGCTAAACAAGCTGGGTATTGACTCCTATGTATGCCTGAACGGGGCCTATGTCGTGTATAAAGGCAAGACCTTGCACAAGCAGCCTTTGGCCAAGGAAACGATCCAGGCGCTGATTGACCTGGCGGGCCGGCATAAGCATTCGCTGGTGTTCCAGGGCGAGCATACCTATTACGCGGACAGCGAGAACCACCCGTACATAACCGAATCCGTGAATACGCTTAAAGTGGAGCATCCGGGCTTTGACCCCGGCTTCTGGAAAAGCAACGAGATTTACCAGATGTTCCTCCACTGCGAGAGCCATGAGGAAGCCTTATATGAAGAGCTGCTGTCCCGTCTTCGGCTGATTCGCTGGCATCCTCTCGCTATGGACGTGCTTCCGCCGGGAAGCTCCAAGGCGAAGGGGATCGAGGCGATGCTGGACACGCTGGGCATCAGCCGCGAGGAGTCGGTTGCGTTTGGCGACGGCTTGAACGATAAGGAGATGCTGGAGTCAGCCGGGCTGGGCATCGCCATGGGGAACTCGCATGAAGAACTGATCCCCTATGCCGATTACGTGACCGACCATGTAGACGAAGGCGGCATTTATAACGGACTGGTCAAAGCCGGTTTGATTTAACAGGGGGAGGGGTTAGCTATGAAGCTGCTTCAATTTATCAAGGACGGACAGGTAAAACTTGGTGTGAAGACAGAACAAGGCATTATGGATGTGGAATTAACGGCCCGCGGCAGCGGGCTTGAGGCTCCCGTTCTAATGGAAGATGTGATTAGGGACAGCGAGGCGGTCGTTCCTCTGCTTCAGGATCTTGTTCGCGGCAATTCGGTGTGGCTGAAGGAAGAGGAAATTGTGTATGCGCCTTGCGTTACGCGTCCCCAAAAAATCATTTGCGTCGGATTAAACTACCGAAGCCATGCGGAGGAGTCGGGGCTGGATACACCCTCGTTTCCGGTGCTGTTCAGCAAATTCAATAACAGTCTGGCCGCCCACCGGGAGACGATTGCCCTGCCGCGCGGCGCGTCGCAGATCGACTACGAAGCGGAGCTTGTGCTGGTCATCGGAAAGCGGACGTCCGGGGTGACGAAGGAGGAGGCGCTTTCCTGCGTGTTCGGCTATGCGATCGGCAATGATCTGACCGCGAGAGAGTTGCAGTTCCGCACAGGCCAGTGGCTGCTTGGCAAATCGCTGGACGGGTTTGCTCCGGTCGGTCCTTCCGTTGTTACGGCCGATGAAGTCGATCCCGGCAGCCTGGACATCGAGTGCCGGGTGAACGGAGAGCTGCGCCAGTCTGCGAATACGCGGGACATGATCTTCGGCTGCGCGGAGCTGATCAGCTATATTTCGGAATATATGACGCTGGAACCGGGGGATCTGATCTTCACCGGCACGCCGGAAGGCGTGATTCTCGGGAAGCCGAAGGCAGATCAGACGTGGCTGCGTTCCGGGGATGAGCTGACGGTTAGCATCGAGGGATTGGGCACGCTGGAGAACCGGCTGGAGTAGATTTGAGTATCGGTATTCGAAGAAGGCTAGCGCTCCGGCGTCTTACCATCCGTACTGCATCTGCGGCGGCAGTTTCATTGCCGGGAGTGGTTTTCTTTTGGGCTACTAACGGAATAAAGCTTTAACGAGGTTAATCTTTTACGGCCTGTATAGTTTGGATTCCATTCGATTCTCCATAAGAACAGGGGAGATAACCATGCACAATGGATACTCGGGTCGCCTGCCGGAGCGGGCGCTGGAATGGATCGCGGGAGTGGGGAGCCGGCCCGTCGGCGTTAGGGAAATCCGGCTTCTTCCGGGCAGCACGTCTTCCGCTTTATATCAGGTGCGGTTAGAGAACGGCGCGCAATCGCAGGATGCGGTAATTCGCTTGTACGACAATGAGCAATGGCTGAGCCAGGAGCCCTGTTTGGCCGCCCATGAATCGGATGCGCTTGCCCGGTCCGGTCTGGGCCGGGTGCCTTCACCAAAGCTGCTGGGCGCGGATCTGGACGGCGGCGCTTGCGGTCTTCCGGCCGTGCTCATGACGATGCTGCCCGGAGAAGTCATTCTGAAGCCGCTGGATATGCAGAGCTGGCTGGAGGGACTGGCGAAAGCGCTGGCGGAGGTGCATGCCGTTCCGGCCGGCGATTTTCCCTGGACGTATTTCTCATATACCGATATCGATGCTCTGAAGCCGCCCGCCTGGACCGGGCGCCGGGATGGCTGGGCCGAAGCGGTGAGCTTCGTCAAGAATAACCGGCCGGAGTATGAGCCGCGTTTTATCCACCGCGATTACCATCCGGCCAACGTGCTGTGGCAGGGAGACACCGTCAGCGGGATCGTAGACTGGCCGAACGCATGCCTGGGACCGGCGGGAGCCGATGTGGGGCACTGCCGGCTGAATTTGGCGCAGCTGTATGGCGTGGAGGCGGCGGACGCTTTTTTGCAGGCATATCTTGATTATGCGGGAGACACGTTCAGCTATCATCCTTACTGGGATCTGCTGTCCCTGTTCGACGGTCTGGGAGAAGGCCCTCCGCAGGTGTACGGGGGTTGGGCGGCGTTTGGGATAACCGATTTGACCAGCCGGATCGTGACGGAGCGGATCGAACGCTACCAGGCGAGCTTGATAAAGCGATTGGGCGGATAAATGAACAGTGAAGAAAGTATGGAGGACATGCCGGTTTCCGGCTGCAACAGGCCTTTCCCTGGTTGACAGGGGAGGGCTTATTTTGGGTTCTGGGCAACCCGAAAGCAGCGCAAATTGTGTAAATTATCTTATTGACAAACTTTCCCGGGCACATTTAATATATGTATTAATCCTATAAACTTAGTAGGAAAAGTTGACCGGATCACCGGAGGCTCTGCAGAACGGCGCTGTGCTCTTTTTGGGTACTGCTGCTGTCATCTTCAGAGCCTTTCTTTGTTTGCTCCGGGTTTAGAGTGAGTCTGCTGCCTGCTGTTGATAAGTGTGAATAATATCACAATGAAAAGAGGTAAAAGCAATGACAAAGTACCTGTTTACATCGGAGTCCGTCACGGAAGGGCATCCGGATAAAATTTGCGACCAAATATCGGACGCCGTACTGGACTCGATCTTAGAGCAGGATCCAGACGGGAGAGTGGCCTGCGAGGTGGCGGTGACTACGGGGCTCGTCCTCATTGCCGGTGAAATCTCGACCTCGGCGAATGTCAATATTCCCGCGATCGCCCGCGAAACGATCGTGCAGATCGGCTACAACCATTCCGACCTCGGCTTTGACGGCAACTCCTGCGGTATTATCAGCTCACTCGACGAACAATCGGCCGATATTGCCAGAGGCGTGGACAACGCGCTGGAAACCAGAGAGATCGAGAATGGCGGCGAGATCGGAGCGGGCGATCAGGGGCTGATGTTCGGCTATGCCACGGATGAGACGCCGGAGCTGTTCCCGCTGCCGATTTCCCTTGCCCATCGCCTGGCCAGAAAGCTGACGGAAGCGAGAAAGAGCGGATTGCTGCCTTATCTGCGGCCGGACGGCAAGACGCAGGTAACGGTTGAATATGAAGATGACCGGGCCGTCCGGGTGGATACCATTGTCGTCTCGACGCAGCATGCCCCGGAAATCGGACTGGATCAGATTTGGAAGGATATTGTTCAGCATGTGGTGGAGCCTACGGTTCCGGAAAATCTGCTGGACGAGAATACCAAATATTATATTAATCCGACGGGACGTTTCGTTGTCGGCGGGCCAAACGGCGACGCCGGACTGACCGGCAGAAAGATCATCGTCGACACTTACGGCGGCTACGCCCGGCATGGCGGGGGCGCGTTCAGCGGAAAGGACCCGACGAAGGTGGACCGGAGCGCAGCTTACGCCGCCCGTTATGTAGCCAAAAATATCGTGGCGGCCGGTCTGGCCCGCAGAGCGGAAATTCAGCTCGCCTACGCCATCGGCGTGGCCAGCCCGGTATCCGTAACGGTGAACAGCTTCGGCACCGGAATCATATCCGACGACCGGATCTCGGAAATCGTGAAGGATACGTTCGATCTGAGACCGGGTGCCATTATCAAGGCGCTTGATCTCAAACGGCCGATCTACAGAAAGACGGCGGCTTATGGACATTTTGGAAGAAGCGATCTGAATTTGCCGTGGGAGCGTACGGATAAAGCGGAGACATTGAAAGCCGCAGCCGCGAAATTGACGGTTCAGGCAGTGGAAACCTCTTCCGCGAAATAATCACAGATCTGAAGCCGGAGCAGCAGCCGGCAGACAAGAGGATATGCAGACAGGAGGATAAAAAAATGGCTAAAAGGACCAAGCATATTGCAATCTACGGGAAGGGCGGCATTGGAAAATCGACGACCACATCCAACATCAGTGCCGCTCTCGCGGAAGCGGGTCACCGGGTAATCCAGATCGGATGCGATCCCAAGAGCGATTCCACCAATACGCTGAGAGGCGGCGACTATCTGCCTACGGTAATCGACAGCCTGCGAGACAGCGCCAATGTGAAGCTGCAGGACGTGTCCGCGGTTGGCTTCAAGGGCGTGCTCTGCATTGAGGCGGGCGGTCCGGTTCCGGGCGTCGGCTGCGCAGGGCGCGGCATCAACGCAGCCGTGGGCCTGCTGCAGGAGCTGAATGTCTTTGAGGAATACGAGGCTGATTATGTGCTGTACGATGTCTTGGGAGACGTGGTATGCGGCGGCTTCGCCGTACCGATCCGCGATGGCATTACCGACAGAGCTTATGTCGTCAGCTCCTCGGACTTCATGGCGATCTACGCCGCCAATAATCTGTTCAAGGCGATCGGCAAATACGCTCCATCCGGAGGAGCAAGGCTCGGCGGCATTATCGGGAACAGTATTTTGCCCGGGTATCCCGAGTCGCTAATTACGGATTTCGCGAGCCGGACGGGCGCATCGGTTGCAGGCTTCGTTCCCCGTTCGCCGGTAGTCGCCCAGAGCGAGCTGTACGGCAAAACCGTGATCGAAGCGAATCCCGGCTCCGAACAAGCCGATGTTTACCGGAAGCTGGCCGCGTATGTGGCGGAGAATGAGAACTTGTCCGTTCCAAGCCCGCTGAATGTCACCGATCTTCGTGACTGGGCCAGAAGCTGGGGAGATGCCATCAATCAGGAGGCGGCTTCCTTCTCTGCCGCTGGGCGCTGAGGAGACGAACCATGAACGAAATCAGACAACGGCTTCCCCGGACGAGGGAAAAACGCAGAGGGGTGCTTACCGCTTTCTACGGCGACAGCGCCGCTTTGGCGGATGAACTGGAGAAGGAAGAGACGAGACAACGAATCCGCACCTATTCGGAAACAGGAGACGACGAGGTGATAGGCGCAATCCGGCTTCTTGGCCGCATTCGCGGCAGCGTCACCATTATTCACAGTCCGCCGGGGTGCGGCGCGATCAAGCTTGAAGATGAGCTCAGGGCTGGAGGCAGCCCCTGGCTGATTACAAACATTGAAGAGAACGACTCAATTCTGGGGGCAGACGACAAGCTTAGGGAAGCGGTCGATCGGGCGTACCGGACCTGGCGTCCCGAGATCATTTTCATCCTGGCAACGCCGGTCGTAGCCATTAACAATGACGATATCCAGTCTGCCGCGACGGAGAAGGAGGATCAGTATGGCATTCCGGTAGTCCCGGTATATGCCGCGGGCTTCCGCTCCAAAACGGCCGTGTACGGGTATGATTTGGTGTTCCATGCGCTGGCCAAGTACGTATTGAAAAAAGATCCCGATGCGCTCCCTCTTCCGGCCGTTAACCTGATCGGCACAGCGGGAACGAAGACAAGTCATATTATCCGAGACTTGGACGGAGCGGGGATTTCGTATAACAACCTGTCTGGGAGTCTAACGATTGCAGCGCTGCAGCAATCGCTGAACGCCTTCGCCTCCATAGCCATAGATAAGGACGATTCCCGTTTCCTGCTGGAATGGCTGGAAGAGGCCCACGGGATCGTTCACCTGGAGGAAACGGCTCCGATTGGCCTTGCCGGAACGGAGCGGTGGCTGCTGGCCGCCGCCAGATCCGCAGGTGCCGCCGACTCTGCCGAACAGGCCCGCACTTATATCGAAGAGGCTAAAGCTGCGGCGGTTACAGCCTTGGAGTGGCACCGGCTGGACGGTGCCTCCGTCTTTATCGATCTTCCTCCAGAGCAAGCATTCGGAGTAGCCGAACTCGTGGAAGAGCTGGGCGGACAAGTGGCTGCTTTAAGTTTGACTCACGCCGACAGCTCGCATGTCGCAAGACTACGGGAATGGGCCGGCCGGAGTAATCCGCAGGTATTCATCCAGCAGGGGCAGCCTTTCGAGAAAGTCAACGCGCTGGGGAAATTAAAGCCCGATCTTTATATCGGGCGCGGTGAAGCGGCCGTATGGGCGGCCAGAGCGGGAATCGCGGCGGCGGCCGTCGATTCCGTGGACGTGTACGGCTTCGGGGGCGTTCAAGAGCTGCCCCCGCTTTTGGTCAAAGCGCTGCGCAACCCGTCGCTCAGCCGCTATTTAAGCGGCGGAAGCTCCTCTTACCGGGCGGGCTGGCTGAGCAAAAGCGTCAACTGGCATATCAAGCAGGAGGTGAAATAGGATGGGAGAGACAACGGCGGGAAACCGGAACAGCTGCATGCTGCATGGAGCTGTTCAGACGATCAAGTCGATAGAGGGCGCTGTCCCGATCATCCATTCCACTCTGGGCTGCGGCGTGCAGCAGTATGCCGGAGTCAGCAGCCTTAGCGGCGGCGGAGGGTCCGGCTACACGGGTGGCCTCGGTCTTCCTTCAACCAATTTTCTGGAAAGACAGGTTGTGTTCGGCGGAAGCTCAAGGCTTAGGGAACAGCTCAAAAATGCGGTGAAAATTAAGGAAGGCGACTTCTACGTGGTGCTGACCGGGTGTACGCCTGAGCTGGTCGGCGACGATGTCCCGGCGATGACCAAGGAGCTGCAGGAGCAGCAGTACAAAGCGATTCACGTCAGTACCCCCGGGTTTAAAGGAAGCGTCCATAACGGATATACGGCGGCGGTAACCGGCATACTGCGCCAATTCGACAAGCTGGCCGAGCCCTCTGGCAGCAAGAACGGCCGTCTGGTGAATCTGTTCGGCATCATTCCAGAGCAGGATGTATTCTGGCGCGGAAATCTGAAAGGTCTCAAGGACAGCCTGGAGGGCATCGGCGCAGCCGTAAATGTGTTGTTTGGGCCGGATGCGGACAAGGGAGAGTGGGCAACCCTTTTTGATGCGGCACTCAATGTTTCTTTCTCCCCGCACAGTCTTCCAATCTGCGAGTGGCTGGAAAGAAACGCGGGCATTCCTTACGTTCACTTCGACGGATATCCGGTAGGCGTCCTGCAGACGGGAGAATGGCTGCGCTGCATCGGGAAGCAGCTGGAACTGGAGCAGGAGGCGGTAGAGGCATGGATCAGTCTCAAGGAACAGAAGGAGCGGCACTACATTCTGCATTTTCTGGACGCATACTACAAGTACGGCTTTCAGAAAAAATTCGCCCTGGTCGGCGAGAGCGCATCCGTGCTCGGCATAGCCCGTTTTCTGACCGATCCGCTCGGCCTGCTGCCTTCCCTGATCGTCCTTACCGACGACATTCCGGAGCCGTCCCGCAGCACCATTATCCGTCAGTGGGAGGAATGGCAGCCGGGTTCGGAAGCTGAAATTGTATTTGAGAGCGACGCCAAGACCATTGAGGAACTGGTGCTGTACAAGGAGATTGAGCTGCTGCTCGGAAGCTCGATTGAGCGCCGCGCGGCGGAGCGAACAGGCATCCCGTTCGTTCCGGTATCGTTTCCGGTTTCGGACCGGATCGTGCTGACGAAAGGATACGCCGGCTTTGACGGCGTGTTCACGCTGCTGGAGGATTTGGGCAGCGGTATTCTGGGTGCGGATTCAGGACATTTGCCATATCAAACGGGTGCGGGGAGTGAACAGAATGAGCAGGGAGCAAGTCAGAAGCCAGCTTTATCAGGAATTAAAAATTAAAAATGAAGTGAATATCGAGGGAGTGGCGGCCGATCCGGCCATATTCCGCAATCTCGATCTGGGCGGAGAGATTCAGGAGCAGGTTCATTTATGCTTCGAAATGGACCACGAGACCCACGAGGGCTTCGACCTGCCCACCGGCTACACCACGCCCGGAGGTCTGCGGGTCGCCTTTCACTGGGACAGCAGATCGGACTTCCGGATTGTCCTTGACGGCGGCGAGTACGTGCTTACGCATAAAGGCAAAGAGCTGTTTCCCGTATCGTTCGACAAACGCCCCAAATATTATGGGTTGAACGCGTCCGACGGCACGCCATTCTCGCGGATTGCCGGGTACTCTCCGGGGTATACGGGGGGCGGAACGGTTTCCATTGCCTACAGCAATGAATGCTCGCTTAAGGAAAAGGGACAGGACTGCCTGTTCTGTAACATCAACGCGACCAAGGATACGTACTCGGAAATTCAGGGCATCAAATGGAAAAATCCGAAGCAAATCGGGGAAGCGGTAGCGGCCGCCTACCGGCTGGACGGGGTCACGCATACGAACCTGACCGGAGGCTTTGTGCCCGAGCGGCGGGAGGTCGATTATTACATCGACGTCGCCGAAGCAATTCAGGAGAGCACCGGCCTTCAGGATTTCAACGGCACCGCCGTTATCGGCGCGCCGCTGGATCTTGACATTATCGACCGTTACAAGGAAGCGGGCTTCCGCACGCTGGCGATGAATCTGGAGATGTGGGACCCGGCCTTCTACGCGGCCATTCTTCCGGGCAAGGTGGCGGAATGCGGCGGCCGGGAGCACTGGATCAAAGCGATAGAGTACGCGGCCAAGGTATTCGGCAAAGGCAAGGTCAGATCCGGCTTTGTTGCGGGCATCGAACCGAAGAAAGCGACGCTTGCGGGTGTGGAGTACTTCGCTTCCATCGGCGTGCTGTCCCTGACCGGGGCCTGGACGCCGAACCCCGGATCGGCGCTGGAAGGTCACCGGACCCCGCGCGCGGAATGGCATCTGGATATGGCTTATAAATGCCATGAGATTTTTAAGAGATATGGCTTTACTTACAAGGATTACTTCGATATCGCGCCAAGCCCGAATTTCCTGATTCACGATTTGTTCGCGATCGACGAGGAGCTTGTTCCCGCGTTTGGCGAGTATGCCGGAGTGAACGGGAAAGAGAGCGATCGGATAGCATAGCGGTGAACCAACTTTAGAAGAGGACTGCCTGATCAGGATCGGGCGGTCTTTTTCAAAATATAAGATTAATAAGCCGAGCGCTTTTGGCCGCTGTCGCGAATTTTATTTTTTTCGTTGACAGCCTCTTAAATTGGTGATACCTTAATAATCACAAATCGCATAAAAATACTATGAATTAAATCACAGTATGCCGACTGTTCATACAGAGGTGTTGCGTCCTGGAAGGCGCGATACCTCTGTTTTTTTTGTGCAAATTGGTTGTTAAGCTGTACGTTCATGCGGGTTCAATAGAAAAGGAGGAACGGTATGGGACAAACGCTGCTGGACATTTCCAATCTGAACAAGACGTTCGAAACCGCAGGCGGTCCGGTGCAGGCGCTGCATAATGTCGAGCTTCATGTGGAAGAAGGGGAATTTATTACCGTGATCGGTCCAAGCGGCTGCGGCAAAAGCACACTGCTGCGTATCGTCGCCGGTTTGGACGGGGGTTATAGCGGGACGGTGACGCTGGGAGGGGCGAGGATTGACGGTCCGGGCATTGACAAGGGGTTTATTTTTCAGGAGCATCGCCTCTTTCCCTGGCTGACCGTGGAGAAGAATATCGCTTCCGACCTGTCGCTGCGCGATCCCGGAGTTCGCAAGAAGGTGGATGAGCTGATCGAGCTGGTGAAGCTGAAGGGCTTTGAAAAGTCGTATCCCCGCGAACTGTCCGGCGGCATGGCCCAGCGGGTGGCGATTGCCCGGGCGCTCCTGCGTAATCCGAAAATTCTTCTGCTCGACGAGCCGTTCGGCGCGCTTGACGCGTTTACCCGGGCGCATATGCAGTCGGTTCTGCTGGATATCTGGCGGACCAACCGGACGACGATGATCTTTGTGACCCACGATATCGACGAGGCGGTCTTTCTGGGCAACCGGGTGGTCATTCTGGAACCGCGGCCCGGTAAAATCCGAAAAATCGTCCGCATCGATCTTCCGTATCCAAGGAAGAAAGCGACCGCGTCTTTTCAAGAGCTGCGGCTGAAGGTGCTCAGCGAGTTCGAAAAGGTGGAAGAGCTGGAGTTGACCGACGGAGCAGGGATTTGACCGGCCTTATATCCGATTTAATTGATTGGAATTATATATTTTGTTTGAAGAGAAGGAGGGAATGATCATGAGCAACCGTGCCGCCGCCATTGAAGCCGCAGGCAAGCCCGCAAGAGGGGCGCAGGTCCTGCTCGGTCTGCTGCTGCCGGTAACCGTTCTGGCGCTGTGGCAGGCGCTGGGGCATTACGGCTTGATCTCGGACCTGCTGTTTCCGACGCCGTATACGATAGCCGTCTCTTTTGCTTCGCTTGCGGCCTCGGGGGATTTATGGAGCAATCTCCTGGTCAGCGCCGTTCGGGTCCTGCTCGGTTTTTTGCTCGGCGGGGGGCTTGGGCTTACGCTTGGGATTCTGGTCGGACTGTTCAGACGCTCGGAGAAACTGCTTGATCCTTCGCTGCAGATGATCCGGATGATTCCAAGCCTCGCGGTAGTCCCGCTGTTCATCCTCTGGTTCGGCATTGGGGAGGAGTCGAAGGTGCTGCTGATTGCCAAAGCCGCGTTCTTCCCGCTCTATATTAACACCTTCATGGGAATTCGCGGTGTGGATAACAAGCTGTTCGAGGTGTCCCGGGTGCTTGGCTTCAGCAGAACGAAGCAGATTTTCAAGCTCGTGCTCCCGGGAGCGGTGCCGCATATTATGCTTGGCGCCCGCCTGTCGGCCGGACTGTCCTGGCTCGGTCTGGTCGTTGCGGAGCTGATTGCGTCCACCTCGGGGATCGGCTATATGATGTCGGACGCCCGCCAGTTTGCCGATACGCCGGTGGTATTCGTCGGGATTATCATCTTTGCAGTCTGCGGTCTGCTAAGCGATACGGCCATGCGTCTGATTGAACATCGGCTGCTCCGCTGGAAAGCAAGCTTATAGCGGGATAGAAAGGAGAGAATGAGAGTGAGTGAAGGAGCCAAAGTTATTGCCCAGCCCGGAACGGGCGTGAGGAAAGGAAGAAGCAGGCTCAAAGCGGTGCGCAGAACAGCGGCGGCATCCCGCCGGCCGGTTTCCTGGAAGCCGTATCTATCTGACCTCGGGGCCGGCGCGATACTGCCGGTACTGACGGTTGCGCTTTGGCAGACCGCCGGAAGCGCCGGCTGGGTATCGCCCGAATTTTTGCCGACACCGCTTACCATCGTCCGCTCTTTTGCCCGCCTGGCGGTATCGGGCGAGCTTGCGCATCATCTCGGGGTCAGCCTTGAACGGGCGCTCCTCGGCTTTCTGATCGGCGGAGCAGCGGGCCTGCTGCTTGGCATCCTGACGGGCCTGTTCCGCAGGGCCGAATATTTGCTTGACCCGAGCGTTCAGGTGCTGCGCCTCGTTCCCCATCTGGCGATTGCCCCACTGATCATCCTTTGGTTCGGCTTCGGGGAAGTGTCCAAAGTGGCCATTATCATCAGCGGCTCTTTTTTTCCGCTTTACCTCAATACCTTTATGGGCATCCGGCATGTCGACCATAAGCTGCTGGAGGTCGGAAGGGTGCTTGGCTTCAGCCCGTACCAGCGGCTGCGGCGGCTTATCCTTCCCGGGGCGCTGCCGAATATTCTTCTGGGCCTGCGCTTGTCGCTGGCGGTGGCCTGGATCAGCCTGGTCGTTGCCGAACTGATCGGCTCGCAGTCGGGAGTCGGCTTCCTTATTAATGAAGCGAAGCAGAACTCAAGTACGGATATTATCTTTGTCGGGATTCTCATTTTCGCCTTCGTCGGCAAGCTGATTGATTCGATTTTCCGGGTGCTGGAGCGCAGGTTTTTATTCTGGCGGGACAGCTTCCGGGGATAAATCTATTCCACAACCAAGATTTCGGAGGAGGTAACAGCAATGAATGAAACGGTAAAAAAGGGTTCACTGGAGTTAAAAGCGGATGTGCTCGTAATTGGTGGAGGTCCGGCCGGCACTTGGGCCGCGCTGACCGCTTCGGCCAAAGGGGCCAAGGTTGTGCTGGCCGACAAAGGCTATTGCGGCTCCAGCGGAGCTACCGCTCCGTCCGGTACGGGCGTCTGGTATGTGGAGCCTGATAAGGAGCTTCGCGAGAAAGCGAAGGCAAGCCGTTTCATTCTGGGCGGCAGTCTGGCGGAGAACAGCTGGATGGACCGGGTGCTTCAGCGGACGTATGAGAATATGAACCGGCTCAGCTTGTCGGGATACCCATTCCCGGTGGATGAATTCGGCAATCCCCACCGCCGCAGTCTGCAGGGGCCGGAATATATGAGGCTGATGCGCAAGCTGGTGAAAAAGGCGGGCGTTACCATTCTCGACCACAGCCCGGCGCTGGAGCTGCTGGCGGACGGGCACGGCGTAGCCGGCGCATCCGGCGTGCAGACGCAAAGCGGGGAACCGTGGAGGGTCATCGCCGGAGCGGTTGTAATCGCAACCGGGGGCTGCGCGTTCCTGAGCAAGGCGCTAGGCTGCAACGTGCTGACCGGAGACGGGCTTCTGCTCGCCGCCGAGGCGGGCGCTGCGATGTCGGGGATGGAGTTCTCCAACGCCTACGCCATCTGCCCGACATTCTCCTCCGTAACCAAGACGGCGTATTACAGTTATGCCAGCTTTTATTATGAGGACGGAACTGTTGTGGAAGGTGCGGGTTCCAAGAAAGGGCGCTCCGTCATTGCCCGGAATCTCTTGGCGGGGCGAAAGGTCTTCGCCCGGCTGGATCAGGCGCCAGAGGATTTGCAGCCCCTTCTGCGGGTGGCGCAGACGAATTTCTTCCTGCCCTTTGACCGGCTCGGCATCAATCCGTTCAAAGACGCCTTCCCTGTAACGCTTCGGCTGGAAGGCACCGTCCGCGGCACCGGTGGCATCCGGATTACGGATGAGTCTTGCGGGACGGGCGTGCCCGGGCTCTACGCCGCCGGGGATGCCGCAACCCGCGAGCTGATCTGCGGTGGCTTCACCGGCGGCGGCAGCCACAATGCCGCCTGGGCCATGTCCTCCGGCTCCTTCGCCGGAGAGGGAGCCGCCGGCTATGCGCTGAGCCTTGGCCGGCATGCAGCGGGACGCGCGCCGGTCGGACTTTCCTCCTCCGAGCTGACGGACAAGAAAGCGAAGCCCGCAGCAGGCTCGCGGGCACAGGAATACACCGCTGCCGTTCAGGCGGAGGTTGCGCCTTATGACATCAATATGTTCCGAACCGGGGAACGCCTGGAGGCTTCCCTCGGACGGCTCGACCGGCTGTGGAAAGAGCAGCGCGGTCAGGAAGTGGAGCTCACTGCCGAAGGCGTGAAGCTTCGGGAAACGGCGGCCATGACAGCGACGGCCCGCTGGATGTACTCCTCAGCGCTCGCCCGGACGGAAACAAGGGGCATGCATAAACGCGAGGACCACAAAGGAATCGATGACAACCAGCATTACCGGTTAATCAGCGGCGGATTGGATACCGTCTGGGTGAAGCCCGAGTTTTCGGCAAAGGAGCGTGTACTGTCGTGATTGAAGTCATCAGTGCGGACCGGTGCGTCGGCTGCAATCAATGCGTGTCGGTCTGCCCGACCAACGTGTTCGATCAGTCAGGCGGCAAGGTTCCTGTCATTGCAAGGCAAAGCGATTGCCAGACCTGCTTTATGTGCGAGCTGTACTGCCCGGTGGATGCCCTGTATGTAGCGCCGGATTCGGAAGCTGCGACAGGCATTACGGAAACGGAGGTTGCGGAGCAGGGGCTTCTTGGCGGGTACCGGGAGAAAGTGGGCTGGGGAAGAGGAAGAACGCCTGTAGCCAGCCATAGCTATATGGTTCAGTTATCGCAACGGGCAGCATTCTAGCTGCTCAAGGCTCGCAGGAGCAAATACCTACTATAAGGGGAGAATAGAGGATGGCAAAGGTGTATAGAGAGATTCAGGGGGGCTGGGCACGGGGCTTTCGCTTCGTGCTTCTCGCAAGTATGGTCATGATGATGCTGGCCGTTTCCGCTTGCGGAAGCGGCGGGAATTCCGCAGGCAGCAGTGCGGGAGAGGCGGATAAGGCAGAGGCAGCGGGCAGCGGGAACAGCGCCAAGACCAGTGTTCCTTCGGTGCTGAATTACGGCTTCATCGGGGCCAACAAGCTGAATCTTCCCGGCGGGGCGGAAGGCTGGGGCTTCTATAAGGGCATCATTCAGGAGGAGCTCAAGAAACACGGCATTACAGAAGTGAAGCTGACCAGCTTCCCGAACGGACCGGACCAGACGGAATCGCTGATCAGCGGCCGGCTCGATTTCGGCTCGCTTGGTGATACACCCGCCATTATCGCTTATGCCGGTGGTGCCAAGACCCGCCTGATCGGCCAAGGATCTGCCCATACGGTCGGCTATATCATTGGCAAGAAGGATGGCCCGAAGACGGTAAAGGATCTGCAGGGCAAGACCATAGCCACCCAGAAGGGATCTTTCATGCACCGCTATCTTGTGGGACTGCTTAAGCAAGAAGGGGTGACGGATTACAAGCTCGTGCATATGCTCATTCCTGACGCTACCGCGGCCCTGGCACGCGGCGACATTGATGCGACGACCAACACCGGCGTTCAGGCGGTCAAGCAAATTTCCGACGGGTATCCGGCTTTGGACGATGCCTCCAAGCACCCTGATCTTCTTGGCTCCAGCGTGACCGTGGTTTCAGAGGATTATCTGGCGAAATTCCCGGATTTCCCGAAGATCTGGAACGAGGCGCGCGAGAAAGCGCTGGCCGATCTGAAGCAGCATCAGGACGAATATTACAAGTTCCTTGCCGAGATCGGGAACACGACGCCGGATATCGTCAAGCAGGTAAGCCCGATCGAAGACTTGAAGGATACCGCTTTTACAGATGACGGACTTTCGCTGCTTGAAGGCACGAAGAACTTCCTGGTGGAAGAGAAGCTGGCCAAAAAAGATTTCAACATCAGCGATTGGCAGCTGAAATAGCATTCTCTTCGGTTCGAAATCAGGATCGAATACAAAGGACAGGCCGGATTTTGCCGGCCTGTCCTTCTGTGTATGCGGTAACCTCCTCGTATTTTGTCAAACGGAAAGAGGCATTTGGAAGCATGGACCTCGCCCCGGAAACCAGGTGTATTTTTCTATATACGAAGCGCCCGGAAGATATTATACTAAGTTAGCATACCGTTTTTTCAGCAGACGGACTGCCTCCCCCAGGGCTTGCCAAGAAACTAGAGAAATTGATGCTGGAGGAAAATGTATGAGTACTATAGACCTGGCGGGACAGCTTTCCAGTTACACGGGAAGATTGCTTAGAGAGCGGTTCGGGAGAGGTCCCGAGTCCGTATACGCTTCAATTGCGAAGCCATGCATTGCGCTGCACATCCGAAATTTTATGGGACCGGTAGAGCGTTTCTTGCTCAGTAAAGAGGAGGAGCAGGCCTTTCGCTACACTCGAGAGCTGCTGATGAAGTCTCTTCTTCCCGAATTGTCCTCCTATATAAAGAGCGAGATGAAGATAGAGGTTACTGAGATTTTTTATGATTGGGGTATACATAACGCATCAGGTATGATTGTGGCTCTGATCAAGGGCGGTGAGGCCTTCACGGACGACTACGAGGGACAGGACGAGGTTCATAACCAGATTAATGAAGTAAGCCGCAAGGTACAAAGGTTCCCGGACCGGACAACCTCATGGTGGATTAATCCCCGCACCCTGATCGTCAAACGCGAAGGTATTCTGATTCCGCTGGAGAAAGAGCTGATCGATCTTGGCTACGAGAATACACTAAAGACGACCAAGCGAAAGATGGAGAAGCGTTATTTGGAGACCACCACCATTGCGGATCTGTTCGGCAAGGAACTGGCCGATATTTATGTGGACTGGGATTTCAATAAAGATAACAGCGTTATCGCGTTTACGTTCAATTCATAGATGGTTCAGGCGGGAATGAGTCGGACATGCAAATGAGCCGAACATAAGCCGAAGGAAGGGGATAGTCCCCTTTCTTCGGTTTTTTCATTTTTACGGAAATCCTGGAATGGCCGGGACCGCTGTAAGGGGGGAAGTGAATGGAAGAACGTTCGCAAAAGGTCCTGTATGTGGAAGACAATCCGCTGAATATGGCGCTGATGCATCATCTTTTCAAAAAAAATCTGCCTGACGTCCTGCTTCTGGAAGCCGAAACGGGGGAACATGGAATCGAAATGGCAAAGCAGCAGCGGCCGGACCTCATCATTCTGGATATTGGCCTTCCGGGGCTGAACGGATTTGAGACGCTGGAACACCTGCGGCACGGGGAATACACGCGCCATGTTCCGGTCCTGGCCATCAGCGCATTTGCCCAATTGTCCGATATCGCCAAAGCTCGGCAGGCGGGGTTTGCGGGGTATGTTACCAAGCCGATTCATGTAAGAACATTCACGGAAATCGTACTTAATCTGCTTGCCGGGGGAGCAGGCCGTTTTACCGGCTGCTGAACATCATCTGGAACAAGAAAGCTCTGGGGGAGCGCATGATGATAAACCGCAGGCAGCAGGCTCGGATTGGCTGAAAGGAACGGGATTTGCATTTGACTTTCGCCCGGATATACAAGATATTAATAATAAAGTTTTTAAACGATAAATTTCAACATATTTTTTCATTCCACAGACGGGCAGGTGGAGCAATTGCTGAGAAAATATACGGATGGCTATTCCCGTTTTGAACAGGCTTTCTTGACGGCGGCTGTCGGAGAAGGCTTTCTTTCCGTTGATGCGAAATGGACAGACATCAACTCTGCCGTTACCGGCATTCTTGGGCTTAGCGAACAAGAACTGCTTGAGCGCAGCTTCACGAGCGTAATCCTCCCGGATGATGTACCTGCAGCGGAACGGATGATTCGGCTTCTAAATGAAGGAACTGCAACCTTCCAGGAACAAGAGCTTCGGATGGTTTCAAAGGAAGGGGAGCCTGTATGGGTGCGGCTGCGGCTGACGTTAATCGAAGAGTCCGAGGTTCAGTCGTCCCGGTATTTCATTGTCAATCTGCTCCCTGTCTCCAAACCGGATGCCCCGTACCCAAAGGGACTGCCTGGCGATGACGAGCTGTACCGCTCCATTGCCGCCAATATGCGAGATATCATCTATTATACTTCGATTGACCGGGTGTGCCTGTACTGCTCCCCTTCCATTTCTGAATTACTCGGGTATCAGCCGGAGGAATTGCTCGGGAAGCGAAACTATGACCTTTTGCATCCGGACGATGAGCAGCTTGTCACCGGCCCGGAGCTGATGAAGCGCCAAAGCGTCCAGCTGCGCGTGCGGCATAAGGACGGCCGCTACATATGGCTTGATTTCACGATTCGTATTGTGGAGGATGGGGATAGCCGAAATGTGCTGGCCGTCGGACGCGATATGACAGAGCGCAAAGTCGTGGAGCGGCAGCTGCAGGAAATGCTGGAGAGGTACACCTCGCTGAAAAAATACAATCACGATGCGATCATCTCGATCGATTTGCTGGGGAATATGATCAACGGGAATGAGCGGGTCTGTCAGATGACAGGATACAGCATCTCGGAGCTGACCGGAATGAATGTGTCGATGCTTGTCGGAGAAGAGCATGTAGACGGCATTCTCGCTTTTTCGGCAGAGCACACGTTCAAAGAGCCGGATATCGACCGTATTCGCCATAAGGACGGCCATTATGTCGAAGTCATTGCGACGGTGGCGCCCATTATTATTAGCAATACCATAACGGGTTACTATATTATCGCCAAAGATATAACCGAGCAGAAGAAGCTCCTGATCGAAAAAGAACTCGCCGAGAGCATGAATCAGGCCAAAAGCGAGTTTCTGGCGGTCATGAGCCATGAAATCCGCACTCCGATGAATGGAGTGATCGGCATGGCGGACCTGCTGCTGGATATGAGTCCGCCCGACTCTACCATGCGGGAGTATCTGGAGATCATTCGAAAAAGCGGCGACACGCTGCTCTCGATCATCAACGATATTCTCGATCTCTCCAAAATCGAAGCGGGACGCACCGAATTGCAGGAGGAGCGTTTTGAACTGAGGCCTTGCATCGAATCAGCGGTTATGGTGCTTGCCCATAAAGCGGAGAGCAAGGGACTGACGCTGCGGATTTCAGTCGATCCGGAGATACCGGAATTTGTAAGAGGGGACAGCGAACGCCTGAAGCAGATTCTGATGAACCTTGTGGGCAACGCCGTCAAATTTACCAATACCGGGGGAGTGACCGTCCAGGTTCGGGCGGCAGAAATCATCGGCCGGGATCAGGTAAAGCTTGAAGTCAAGGTATCCGATACCGGCGTCGGCATCCCGGAGAATCAGCGGGAAAGGCTGTTCGAGCCGTTCTACCAGCCGGATCGCTTTATGCAGCGGCAGTATGAGGGAACGGGACTGGGACTTGCCATCGCGAAAAGACTGGTCGGCTTGATGGGCGGCAGCATCAGACTTGAGGATTCGGAGCAAGGAACGACCTTCGTGTTTACGGTCGTCTTCCGGAAGGCTGAGCAGGGCAGGATCCGGCTGGTAAAGGATACGCCGCGCGAAGGAGGATCGGACCGCTCTCTGCGGATTCTGGTAGCCGAGGATAATGAAATCAACCAGATTGTTCTGAGGAAAATGCTGGAGAAACGGGGGCATTCCGTATCCATCGTTTCCGACGGGCTGCAGGCCGTTCACGCATTGAACGACGAGATGTACGATCTGGCTTTTATGGATGTCCAGATGCCGGGCATGAATGGGCTGGAAGTGGTCAAGGTTGTCAAGGACACGCTCCCGAAGGAGAAGATTCCGGTGATTATTGCGATTACAGCCAACGCCTTGAAGGATGACCGGGAGCGTTGTCTGGCGGCGGGGATGGATGAATATATCAGCAAGCCGGTAAGAAGCGAGACGATCCGGAAAATGATCGGGAAGTTTTTTTAAGAAGCAGCGGGAGAGCTGAACCGGGAACCCGGCAGCACTGAAAGTTAAGCGAAGAGACGAGTAACGGTTAATCGTTATCGTCTCTTTTTTTGGTAGCTTGCACATGAAAAAAGCCAAACATAGGCATTCTAAATTCAGCATGCAATTTACTTCAAGCGAGGATGGAATTATGGACAATCAATCGTCTTCAAAAGGCGGCGGAAAGCTCAAGTGGTGGCAGTTGTCCCTGCTCGGAGTGGCGGGAACGATCGGCACGGGCTATTTTCTCGGTTCCGGCCTTGCGATTAAGATTGGCGGACCGTCCGTACTGATTGCTTATCTTCTGGCTGCAGCCGGAACCTACGTCGTCTTCGACGCGCTGTCCCGAATGACCGCTGATCATCCCGAGCAGGGCTCTTTCCGTTCTTATGCCCAGAAGGCGTTCGGGGGATGGGCGGGATTCGGGAGCGGGCATGTGTATTGGTGCTCCGAGCTGCTCATTATGGGGAGTCAGCTGACGGCGCTGTCCATATTCTCAAGGTTCTGGTTCCCTTCCGTTCCGATGTGGATTTTCGCCGCCGGTTTCGGGTTGCTCGGTCTGATTATTGTCTTTTTCGGCAATAAGGGCTTTGACCGGGTGGAGCATGTGCTTGCCGTAGTCAAAATGGCCGCGATCGTCATGTTTCTGGTACTGGCGGCGGGGCTGCTTATGGGGTGGATCGACGGAGGGCGGTTTAAGCCGAATCTGCCGCTGACGGCCAAAGAATGGTTTCCAAGCGGCGGAATGGGGCTGTGGTCGTCTTTTATCTTTGCCTTTTACGCTTATGGCGGAATTGAGGCGCTCGGCATTATGTCTTACCGGCTCCAGAAGCCGGAGGAAGCCCCGAAAGCGGGGAAGATCATGCTGCTGCTGCTCGCGGGCGTGTATGTCCTGTCGATCGCCCTGGCGATCATCATGGTGCCCCATTCCCGGTTTAATTCGAAGGAGAGCCCGTTCGTGCTGGCCTTAAGCAGCGACCATCTGGCTTTTGTTCCCCATGTCTTTAACGGGGTGCTGATCATTGCCGGCTTCTCCACGATGACTGCATCGCTCTATGCCGTCACTTCCATGATCATCACGCTTGCGCAGGAGGGGGACGCCCCCAAGCTGTTCTCGCGGAAGCTGAAGAATAAATATCCGGTGCCAGCGCTGAGCCTGATTGCGGCAGGTCTAACGGCGACCATCGTCATGTCTCGCCTGATGCCGGGAAAGGTGTATGAATACATCACCACGGCTGCGGGCCTTATGCTGCTCTACAACTGGTCGTTTATTTTGCTGTCCTCGGCCAGGCTGCTAAAGCCTTTCAGATTCAGCGGAGTCAAGCGCTGGTGCGGGCTCATACTGATCGCTGCGGCGGTCGCCGGGACGATCTTTCATCACGAGAGCCGGCCGGGCTTCATCGTCAGCCTGCTGCTTGTGGCCCTTATTGCCGGCTGCGACGCAATTGTCCAGTATATGCGCAAAAGGCGCAGCGGCGACGAAACAGAGGAGGACAAGCCGGAAACACCGGCTGCTGCTCCCCGGCATGGGCGGTTAAGCGGTGGACCCAGCTTCCGGATCAAGGGCATTTGGCTGCGAAAATCGCGGCTTTAGTGGAAAAAGATAATCCTGACCGCTTCCTTCCCGAAGTACAGTCCGAAGCCGATCAGCGCCAATCCGGATAGGATGGACAAGCTTTTTAATACGCGGGCGGTCAAGAATCTGCGAAAAAAGCTGGCCGCTCCTGCCATGCTGATATCCCAGAGAAGAATCCCGAGCACGATGCCGCCGCTGTAAAAGAGAAGCTGACGCATCGGGTACTCCGCAGCCGCTTTGGCCAGTACAGAACCGTAAATGCCGAGCCAGAACAGGATCGACAGCGGATTGAACAGGGACATCAGAAATCCGGAAAGCAGCGATTTGCTAAGGCTGGCATCATCTCTTGTCTGCCCCGGGTACGTGTTGCGGCCGGCATCCTTCATGCTCTCGATTCCGGTGTACACCAGCACCAAAAAACCGAACAGCCAAAGAAAAGCTTTGACATACGGGGACTCCAGCAGTTGAATGACGCCGAAATAGACAAGCAGCATATATAAAATGTCCGCGCAGATGGCCCCGAGCCCAACAAGCCAGGCATGCCAGAAGCCGCTCCGGATGCCTTTGTCCAACTGTGCGGCGTTAATGGGCCCGATAGGTGCCGAGAGCGATATGCCAAGAAAAATGTAGCCGATAAAAATGTCCACGGTTTCGTCTCCTCTTTCAGCCGGATGGGTCGCGTACAACTTATCCTATTCGGCGGAGTGGACATGTACTACATTTTTTGGAAAAAGGACTTGAGATAAAGTTTTGCAGTATTAATGCTTTAATGCGTTGGTCAGAGCCATTGCATCGGGCGACAATATCCATTAAGATACCAGAAGAAACGACTCGCTGCCGTCTGAACGGCACCAGTAATCATAAAGCAAAGACGTTGACGAAGAGAGTAAGCGGTAAACCTGCGGGTCCGAACAGGGAAGGCACGCCAAAGACTGAGAGCTGCCCCGGATACGATTGCCGCCGAAGTTCACTTCGTAGTCGGTTCCTGAAGTGCCTTTTTACTTGGCATGCGTAGGGAATTCCGCGCCCCGCGTTACCGGGTTAAAGACAGAGCTGAATTCCTTCGCCTTTGAAGAACGGCTCTAAATAAGGGTGGTACCACGGCTCCTCGTCCCTTGACGGAGAGCTTTTTTGCGTTGTTATAAAAGAATAAGAAGGAGTGTAGAAATAGTTATGAGTAATGCAGAATTGGAAAACCTGAGAAACCGGCTGGATGAGATCAACAGTGAGCTGCTTGCGCTGATTTCGGAGCGGGCGGAGATTGTCCGTGAAATTGGAGCTGTCAAAGAGAAGCAGGGCGTACCGAAATTCGATCCCGAACGGGAAAAGAAGATGCTGGATAAGCTCGTTGCAGAGAACAAGGGACCGTTCACGGAAAGCACGATCCGCACGCTGTTCAAGCAGATCTTCAAGGCATCGCTTGATCTGCAAAGCGCCGAGCATAAGAAGAGCCTGCTTGTCAGCCGCAAGACCCGCAAGGAAGACACGGTTATTCTCCTTCCAGGAGACGTTGTCGTTGGCGGCAGCGCTTCGGTGATGGTTGCGGGTCCTTGCTCGATCGAGAGTGAGCAGCAGACCCGGGCGGTAGCTGCGGCGCTGCAAAAGGCGGGCGTTCGCGTAATGCGCGGCGGTGCGTTCAAGCCTCGCACCTCGCCGTACGATTTCCAGGGTCTCGGCATGGACGGCCTGCGCATCCTGCGCGAAGCTGCGGATGAATACGGCCTGCTGACCATCAGTGAAATCGTGGACCCGGCGCATATCGAGCCTTCGCTCGATTATGTCGACATCATTCAGATCGGCGCGCGCAACATGCAGAACTTCGAGCTGCTAAAGGCGGCGGGCGAAGTGAACAAACCCGTACTGCTGAAGCGCGGACTCGCGGCGACGATGGAGGAGTTCCTGCACGCGGCCGAGTACATTATGTCCCGCGGCAATACGCAGGTCATGCTGATTGAACGCGGTATCCGCACCTATGAGAAATGGACGCGCAACACGCTCGATATTTCCGCCGTGCCGATTCTGAAGCAGGAGAGCCATTTGCCGGTGCTGGTCGACGTTACCCATTCCACCGGACGCAAGGACATTCTCGCACCATGCGCAAAGGCTGCCCTTGCGGCGGGAGCCGACGGCATTATGGTCGAGGTTCATCCCGATCCGGCGACGGCGCTGTCCGACGCGGCGCAGCAGCTTAATTTCGACGAGTTCAACACGTTCTTCGACGAAGTGAAGGCGTCCGGACTTTACCGCCAATAATGCCCGAGAGAGCGTGCCGAGACCGCACTTTAGAAGCCGGCGGATGAAGGTTTCCCGATTTTGTCATGAATACTGGGCCGGACTCCCTTTCAAGCCGCCGCTCCCGATGTTAAAATTTGAGGTAACAACCTTGGGAGGGATCTACTAATGCGCGTGCACGATATTACTTTGACCCGCGACTTCTCCTCCGATGACCTCAAGAGCATATCGATCAAAGCGGGACGTTACCTCTCCGAGATTATACTGCTGAAGCCGGATGCGGTCATCGATGCGAAAAGCTTGCTGGGAATGATGCTGTATCCGCTCAAAAAAGGCTTTGTCATCACCATCCGCACCAAAGGCAAGGACGAGGAAGAAGCGCTGGACTTTATGTGCGAGATTATGGATTCCCGCCAAAGCGGCGATGTCGTCCTAAAGGCGGGGGGAATGGTCTAGATGCTGATTTGTAACAGCAGGAAGCCAGGCGTGACTGCTCTATAACCCGTAAGGCGCAAGCCCATGAGCGACATCGCCCATGAGCTTGCGCTTTTTGCGTTCGGGGAATGGAGGCGGACATATCGGGCTGAATGTTGAGCAAAGGCTTCCGGCCTTCAACAACCGGCCTGTGCCGTTTAATTTCTGGCCGACTTGCGACCTTTTACTCATCCCGGACGTATACTTGGTTATAGCGGAAGGCCGGCAGAACCGGGCAGAGTGACTTTGGACGCCGAAACAGCATCCCGCTTCGGGGCTTCCCGCAAAACATTAGGGGGAATGTTTGTGAATATGGCAACTAATCCAAAGCTGCGGTCGTTTCGTTCCGGAAGAATTATCGGCGCTGTCGCGGCTGGGCTTATCGTGCTGCTGATCGGGGGGAATGCATTTTCCACGGTCGAATACGGGCACGTAGGGCTGTACAAGACGTTCGGGAAGCTGAACGACAATGTTTTATCGCCGGGGATTCATTTCAAGCTTCCGTTTATCCAGACCATCATCCAGGTCAACACGCAGGTAACCAAGGCGGAAACCGACACCTCGGCTTCGTCGAAGGATCTTCAGCCCGTATCAACGCATGTAGCGGTGAACTATTCGGTGAACAAGGAGTCGGCGTACAATCTGATGAACAATATCGGCGGCAACTTCGACTCGGTGATCATCAATCCGGCCATTCAGGAAATCGTTAAGGAAGTTACGGCCAGATACCCTGCGGAGGACCTTATTACCCGACGCGATGTGGTTGCCGGCGAGATTAGCGATCATTTGAAGAACCGGCTGGCAAAATACGATTTGATTGTGAACGACATCAACATTGTTAATTTTAAATTCTCCGAAGCGTTTAACGATTCGATTGAAGCAAAGCAGGTAGCCCAGCAGCAGGCGCTGAAAGCGGAGAACGATCTGAAGCGGATCGAAATCGAGGCTAAGCAAAAAGTCGCCCAGGCTCAGGCCGAGGCCCAGTCGCTAAAGCTGAAGAAGCAGGAAGTTACGCCCGAACTCGTCCAGCTGAAGCAGATTGAGGTCCAGGAAAAAGCGCTGGATAAATGGGACGGGAAGCTGCCGTCCGTTACCGGAGGCGCGACTCCGTTTATTGACCTCAATTCTCTGGCCGGAAAATAATCCTCTACAAGTCCGGTGCGTTTTTGCCCCGGCGTTGACCCTGAACAAAGAACCTCCGATAACGGCTAGACGCCGTCGGAGGTTCTTTGTCAATAGTTGTAGAAGGCCATTTAATATTGAAAAAGAACGGTCGGAAGCTGCCAGCCGGCTCCCACCGACCAGAAGAAAATGTAATCGCCCCGTTTGATGCTCCCCTGTTCAATGCCGCGCTGCAGCGCAATAAAAGGGCTGCTTGTCCCCGTATAGCCAAACTCGTCTCCCACATAGATGAATTTATCCATATCGGCGCCCAGCTTTTCGCAGATCAGCTCGATATTTTTCAGTGAGAACTGCGACAGGCAAAAGGCCGCAATGTCGTCCAGAGTCAACCCGTTACGCCGCATCACTTCCTCGATATCGGCCGCTGCCGGTTCAACCACGCAGGTGCCGTCAAACGGCTTCCAGGAAATCCGTATTTGCTCAGGTGTCATTTCGGGATTATAAATATTGGACAGGCCGCATGCCGGGAACATGATATTCTCGCAGTCATCGGAATCGGTATAGTACAAGGAGTCAATGAAGCCCGGCCGCTCGGCGCGGCGCTCCAGAATGACGGCTGCCGCGGCATCTCCGAAATTGGGTAATGTGATTTCATCTTCGGGGTTGCAGTTCACCGAGCTAAGGTCGCTTCCTACGACCAGAGCATAGCGAACATGGGGGTTCGACTGCATATAACGGCTGGCCTGTTCTACCGCAGCCACCATGCCGGCGCAGTTCGCGTTGGAGTCGAGTGTAATCGTGCGGGATTTGCCGCGAAGCCTATGATGCAGCAGCAGTGCGTTGGTAGGATATGTATATTCCGGCGTCTGGGACGAGAAGACAATCATATCAAGATCCTCGCTTGCAAGTCCGGCATCCGAAAGCACCTTCCTCGCAGCCTGATAACCCATGGTCAGCGCGTTCTCTCCTTCGGCGGCGATATATCTTTGCTCTCTGCCCATCACTTGCAAAAAGCGGGCAATATCCTTGCCTCTGCTTTTAAAATGATCCAAATAATAATCGTTGTGCACGACTTTTTCCGGGTGATAATAGGCGGCCTGGCGAATCGCAATATGCTCCAGAGGAAACACCTCCCTAGACCTCTCTGATCTCGTAATTCGCAAGGTTAGTCGTACGCGCTATACGGCCAAGCTGCATTTTGAGAACAGGATTTTTGGCAATCGTAAAGACGACGTTCTTGAAGCCCGATTCCTTGTACATCAAGTAGCACTGTTCCAGCATGGGGACGACCCCGGGAGCGGTGACGTTCAGCGTCGTGCAGTCCAGCACGATATCGTAATCTTTAGGATTGAACTTGCTTACGGAATCGTTGTAGGCAGCGACGAAACGTGCGGCGTCCTCCTGTGAGAAAGAACCTTCTACGACAACATTTAGCGCGCGCGAAGCCGGATTGGTTTCGAATTTAAAGCTTCCCATTTGGTGTGTCAATCTCCTCTCTCTAGTAAAAATAGAATCAAAAATTGGAATATGTCGAAAATTTGAGGATACTTGCTACATTATACCTATATTTTCTAATTCGGAAAAGACAACAATTAACAAAAAAATTCATTGCAGTCGAAATTTTGCTAATTCCTTTGGGCCGTTTTATCCATCGCTTTTGATAATCCGGGATTAAGTACCTGGCGAGCTATCCTTCAAAGCCGTCCGCTATGCAAAAAAGCGCCTAGTTGGTATGATTACAGGGAGTGAGCAAATCACTATCTACGTTATGGAGGAAATTGCATATGAGTGAAACCAACCTGACTCGGATGATCGATCATACGCTGCTTAAAGCGGATGCCCGTAAAGAAGATATTGTAAAACTGGCCGAGGAAGCCAAAAGCTACAAGTTCGCCTCCGTATGCGTCAATCCGGCCTGGGTTTCCGTCGCCTACGAAGTGCTGAAGGATACGCCGGAGGTGAAGGTATGCACCGTAATCGGCTTTCCGCTGGGAGCTTCTACGCCGGAGACCAAGGCTTTTGAAACGGCGAACGCTATCGCTAACGGAGCGGAAGAGGTCGATATGGTCATCAATATCGGCGCGCTTAAAGATGGCGACGACGAGCTGGTGAAGCGAGATATCGCCGCCGTGGTGGAAGCCGCCCGCGGAAAGGCGCTGACCAAGGTCATTATCGAGACCAGTCTGCTTACGGAAGAAGAGAAGGTCCGCGCCTGCAAGCTGTCGGTGGCAGCCGGAGCCGATTATGTGAAGACATCGACCGGCTTCTCCACCGGCGGCGCGACCAAGGAGGATATTGCGCTCATGCGCAGAACCGTTGGGCCGGACATCGGGGTCAAGGCCTCCGGCGGCGTTCGCAGCGCGGAAGACGCCCTGGCGATGGTCGGAGCGGGAGCCAGCCGGATCGGAACGAGCGGCGGCGTCGCGATTGCCAAAGGCGAGCAGAATATTGCCGGATATTGATCGTTTTACGTGCTGGACAAGCTGTGGCTATAAGAGGAAAAACCTCTTTGGCCGCGGCTTTTTTTTATAATTTGTAACTTTTCTTATAATTCTCAGCGGGATAATAAGAATAAGTCTTTTCAAACGGAATTCTTTGTGAGAGAATAGGGAAAAAAAGGGAGGAATCGAATATGCCAGAACAAAACAGCCTTTCATTTGAAACCCTAGCCGTCCATGCCGGACAGCAAATCGACCCGACTACATTTTCCCGCGCCGTTCCGCTGTATCAAACCACCTCTTACGGCTTCCGCGATGCGGAGCATGCTGCCAATCTGTTCGGGCTTCAGGAATTCGGAAACATTTATACGCGTCTGATGAATCCGACGACCGATGTGTTCGAGCAGCGGATTGCGGCGCTGGAAGGCGGCGCGGCGGCTCTTGCGACCGCTTCGGGCGCTGCTGCGATTTCCTTCTCTATTCTGAACATCGCCGGAGCCGGAGACGAAATCGTATCCTCTTCAAGCCTGTACGGGGGGACCTACAACCTGTTCTCCACGACGCTTCCGAAGCTTGGCATCAAGGTTCATTTCGTCGATTCGGCCAACCCGGAAAATTTCCGCAGCGCCATCACCGAGAACACCAAGGCGCTATATGCGGAAACGATCGGCAACCCGCGGGGCGATGTGCTGGATATCGAAGCGGTGGCAGCTATTGCGCATGAGCACGGCATTCCGCTCATCGTCGACAATACGTTCCCGAGCCCGTATCTGCTTCGGCCGATCGAGCACGGAGCCGATATTGTCGTTCATTCGGCAACGAAGTTCATCGGCGGCCACGGTACCTCCATCGGCGGCGTAATCGTGGACGGAGGCAAATTCGACTGGAAAGCCAGCGGCAAATTTCCGGGTCTGACGGAGCCCGACCCCAGCTATCACGGACTGGTCTATACCGATGCCCTGGGCCCCATCGCCTATATTATCAAGGCGCGCGTCCAGCTGCTTCGCGATATCGGCGCTTCGATCTCGCCGTTTAACTCCTGGCTGCTGCTGCAAGGCCTCGAGACGCTGCATCTGCGGCTGGAGCGCCACAGCCAGAACGCTCTCCAGGTGGCCAAATTCCTGGAAGCCCACGAGGATGTGGAATGGGTAAGCTACCCGGGGCTGCCGAGCCATCCTTCCTATGAGCTCGCGCAGAAGTATTTGCCCAAAGGCCAGGGAGCGATCCTGACGTTCGGCATCAAGGGAGGAAGCGAAGCGGGCCGCAGAGTGATCGAGAATGTGAAGCTGTTCTCGCATCTGGCGAATGTCGGCGATTCCAAGTCGCTGATCATTCACCCCTCCAGCACAACTCATCAGCAGCTTTCCAGCGAAGAACAGCTGTCGGCGGGCGTGACCCCCGAGCTGATCCGCCTGTCGATCGGCACGGAAGCGATTGACGACATTATAGGCGATTTACAGCAGGCGATTGCAGCCAGCCGAGGAGTAATCGCCGGATAAGATAGACGCCTGCCGGCCGGATGTTAGATCACCCTTAAAGGGAAGACCCGTACTTGCATATTTCATGCTCCGTCTCCGTATTCATGTAGAGAGACCGCAAGAAGGATAACAGCCGGATAGCCGCTTAGGCGGCGTCCGGCTACAAACCATAACCGATAAGGTAGGTGCAAAGATGGGGGATAAACAACGGCAGGATAGTGTACGAAAAGGCGTGGAATACCCGTATTCATCCGGAACGGCTGCGGAAATGCCAGCTGGCGCAGAAGACCCGTATCTGCCGCCTTCTTTACGCGGAGCCCGTCCGGCTTTCCTTGTACTCCCGGAGGGCAGGGAGGATCGGCCGTTAACCCGCGAATCGGGCTCGGCTCCTGCAGGGCCCTGCCTGGTCCGAAGCGAGGACTGGCTGACGCCTTTATCTTCATTGTTTGGCGATTGGCTGGCCGGCGGGGCAGGACCGGAAGCGGATCTGGCGCTTCGCCGGGTCCATTACCTGCTGCGCGACGAAGCCGCCTCGCTGCTGGGATCGGCGGACGGGGAATGGGTGGCGGTAAGCCTGCCCGTCGTCCCGGAACTTGACTCCCGCCCAGACCGGCTCGCCGCGCTTCAGGACACATTGTTGGAAGCGCTCTTCACGGCGCTGGAGGACCGGCAGCGCGAGGGCGGCGACTGCCGCCTGGATCTGCTGGCGCCGTATCCCGCCAGCCCGGCCGAATTCGCCGCTGCGCGCGAATTCATGGAGTCGGTGGCCGAGCAGACCCTCGGCCACCGCTTCGCGGCGGCGTGCCGCATCGGGGCGCTGATCGCCCCGGATGTCCATCCCGCCGCCGCGGCGGAAATCGGGCGCATCGCCGATTTCCTCGTGCTGGACGGCGCGGCGGACCGGTCCGCGCCGGAGGAGAGCGCCGCGGGTTTCGCTCCCGAGGCGGAGCGCATTCTCGCCGCCGTGCGGAGCATCAAGCCGGCGGCGGTCGTGCTCGCCGCGGGCGGTCCGGCGGCGGCGGAGCTGGCCGATCTGTACCGGATCGGGCTGAACGGGATTTTTTGCGGCGCCGCCCATCGGACCGAAGCGTTGCTTCGGGCGGCCTGCCTGGTCTGGATGGACCGGCATGAGAGCACGGATGCGGCCTCCGGCAGACTGTAACAAGCGGTTCCAGGAACCTCGGTGATCATATTTTCCTTCTGCGTACATTTCAAAGGGCAGGAGCTGTCCCCAACGTCATTTTTGGAGGTTTGGCCCCTTGCTATAAACGAGAATTTTGGCTGTCTCAAATGGCCTCATCCTCCACGTGATTGTGGAGGCTTGAGGTCATTTTTGCGTTCTTCCATCGGGTCAGGACAGATACTTCCGGGACCGCCTTCATTTAAGCCTAAGCGTAGGGAGGGGAGTGTTCAAACGGAGTTTAGGCGCTTTTAGTTAAGGCAGCCGCCGCATTGCAAGCGCCTCTCAGAAGCGTGTTTTTTGGGAAGCTCCGCAAAATTCGGGCTTGTACACCGGTTTACATTTTCCAGGGCGGGGTATATGATTACTATAAAGTTGCATCAAGGAAAACATTTTGTAGCGAAGAAACAATGATTATCATTCTCATTTACCATGCTGTCCCGGCGGAGCCGGGGCAGCATGTGTCATTTTAAGGGCTGTAAGAATGGCTTTCATTATCATTAGCCCTAAAGTCCAATATCCAAATCAATTCATAAGGAAGGTGTCTGCGATGCAAGAAGCTACGAAATCCATGCCGCGCATCTCGTCGTACGACGAGCAGTTCAAGAAACCGGGAGCGCCCAAAGGAAGAAAATTCGATCCGAAGGCGATGCTTCAAAATACGGAAATGCAAGCGGCGCTTGGAAGCGGGCTGCTTATGCTTCTGGCCTGGAGCCTCAGCGGCTGGTCGCCGGCGCTGTCCATCTGCCTGTATGTTGTCTCCTATACGTTAGGCGGCTGGATCAAAGCGAAAGAGGGAGTGAAAACCCTCGTCAAGGAGCATGACCTCGACGTTAACCTGCTGATGATCGCGGCGGCGCTTGGGGCGGCGTCGATCGGATATTGGAACGAAGGGGCGATGCTGATCTTTATCTTTGCCCTTAGCGGTGCTCTGGAGAGTTATACGATGGACCGCAGCCGCAAGGACATCTCTTCGCTGATGGCGCTCAAGCCGGCGACAGCGCTGCGCATTGAGCAGGGAGCCATGAACGAAGTGGCGATAGACGACTTGGCTATCGGCGATTTGCTGTTGGTGCGCCCGGGCGAGCTGATTCCCGCTGACGGAACCGTGTACCGGGGTGAATCGTCGGTCGACCAGGCGTCGATCACAGGCGAATCGGTACCTGTTGAGAAGTATTACGGGGATGAGGTATTCGCAGGTACGTTAAACGGCGAAGGCGCGCTGTATATCGAAGTCACGAAATCAGCAGAGCATACGCTGTTTTCCAAAATCGTCAAAATGGTGGAGGACGCCGAGTCCGAGGTTCCGGAGAGCCAGCGGTTCATCAAGAAGTTCGAGGCGATTTACGCCCGGATCGTAGTCGCGCTGACGCTTGCACTCATTTTCCTGCCTCCTTTTGTCCTGAACTGGTCCTGGAGCGACACGTTCTATAAAGCGATGGTCTTCCTCGTTGTCGCCTCGCCGTGCGCCCTGGTATCGTCCATTATGCCCGCGATGCTGTCCGCGATTTCTCGGAGCGCGCGCAAAGGCATTCTGTTCAAGGGCGGAGCGCATCTGGAAAATATGGCGCACACCGCTGTCGTCGCTTTTGACAAAACGGGGACGTTGACGGAGGGCAAACCGGAAGTTACCGATTTTATCGTCGGTGAAGGATACCACCGGCTGGAGCTGCTGAGAGTGAGCGCCTCCATCGAGAGCATGTCCCGCCATCCTCTGGCCGAAGCGATTGTACGCGAAGCCGAGAATGAATGCCTGGAGATGTGGAGCGTACAGGATTCCCGCTCTCTGACCGGGTGGGGGGTCGAAGGCGTCATTGCCGGAAAGCTGTGGAAGGTCGGCAAATCCAATATTCTGGATGAAGCGGGCACAGAGGACGGTAAGCCTGCGCTGCGGGCAGAAGATCTGGCATTCTGGAGAGAGCAGCGTGCGACCCTCGAGAAGGACGGCAAGACTGTATCCGTTATTCTGGACGGAGACCAAATCGCCGGCATGGTCGCGCTTATGGATACGATGCGCCCGCAGGCGGAGGAAGCGGTCCGTAAGCTGCAGGAGCTCGGCATCAAGGTGGCGATGCTGACCGGCGACCGGGCGGCCACGGCTCAGGCCATAGGTGTGAAGACGGGCGTCGATCTCGTCTTTGCCGATCTGCTGCCGGAAGACAAAGTGAAGCATATCGCCGCGCTGCGTGAGCAGTACGGCCATACGGTCATGGTCGGCGACGGGGTTAACGACGCGCCGGCACTCGCGCAGGCGACAGTAGGCATGGGGATGGGCATGAAGGGCAGCGGCGCGGCGCTTGAAGTCGCGGATGTGGTGCTGATGAACGACAATATTGAAGAGATTGCGTCGACCATATCGCTCGCCCGCCGCTCCCAGCGGATCGTGAAGCAGAATATGACATTTGCCATCAGCGTCATCGCACTGCTGATTATCAGCAACTTTACCGAGGGAATCGCGCTTCCTTTCGGCGTCGTCGGCCATGAGGGCAGCACCATTCTCGTCATTCTGAACGGACTGCGGCTGCTGCGGTAATGAATCGATGGAGCAAAAGTTTTTAAAAATTAAATTGTTCACAAAATAGTTCCCGGATGACAAGTCTGGCATATTGACAATTTCACCCGTATCAATCATAATAAATTCTAGATTATAATAATTCTAAATAAGAGGAACACCCTGCCGTCCTTTGTGCTCAAGCTTCCGAACCCGGCGATCCCGTATCGCCTTCAGGCGTTCTTTTCCCGTAGAAATATAAGGCCAAGGGTAAGCGCGCAGCTTATAGATTGTACGATTTTACGAGCTCGCACTTCTATCGTTCCATAATTAAGGAGGATGTACTTATGTATAAATCCATTATTGTCGGTACCGGACCGGCCGGACTGACTGCCGCAATCTACCTGGCACGCGCCAATCTGAATCCGCTGGTTATCGAAGGACCGCAGCCGGGAGGCCAGCTTACCACGACGACGGAGATCGAGAATTTTCCGGGATTTACGGATGGAATTCTAGGTTCGGAACTGATGGACAACATGCGGGCTCAGGCTGAGCGTTTCGGAGCGAAATTTGTCAGCGGCTGGGTCAACAGCGTGGAGCTGGGCGAGCGTCCCTTCAAGCTGAACGTTGAAGAACTGGGTACGCTTGAGACCGATACACTGATCATCTCCACCGGTGCTACAGCGAAATACCTGGGCATTCCCGGTGAGCAGGACAATGTGGGCCGGGGCGTCAGCACCTGCGCAACCTGCGACGGCTTCTTTTTCCGGGGCAAGGAGATTATTGTGGTGGGCGGCGGCGACTCCGCGCTGGAGGAAGCTGGCTTCCTGACCCGTTTCGCCTCCAAAGTAACGCTGGTGCACCGCCGGAACGAACTTCGCGCATCCAAGATTATGCAGGACCGTGTCCGCGACAACGAGAAAGTGGAATGGGGTCTGAACCGCACACCGCTTGAAGTTCTGGCGGGAGATACCGGCGTAACCGGGCTGAAGGTGCTGAACAACGAAACCGGCGAAGAAGAGATCATCCCGGCAAGCGGCGTGTTCGTGGCGATCGGCCATCATCCGAATACGGCTTTCCTCGGAGGACAGATTACTACGGACGCGAACGGTTATATCGTAACGACACCGGGCACTTCCGAAACGAACATTCCGGGCGTATTCGCCTGCGGCGACGTGCAGGATACCCGGTACAGACAGGCCATTACGGCCGCAGGCAGCGGCTGCAAGGCGGCTATGGACGCCGAGAAATACATTGAGAGTCTTGAGCACAGCGCGGTTATGCTTTAATTTTCATCAGAGCGCGTAAGGTGTTATAATAACAAAAAAAGAAATACTTGGGAGGTAACCTACTATGGAAAAAGTTGTGGTGTACACATCCACGAATTGTCCGCACTGCCGTCAGGTGAAGAGCTTTTTGAGCGAGAAGGGCATCTCTTACGAGGAGCGCAACATCGAGCAGAACGACGAATATGCGCAGCAGGTATGGGATATGGGCATGCGCGCCGTGCCTGTAACGGTGATCGGCGAACATAAAATCGTAGGCATGAACAAAACGCAGTTTGACAAGGTCCTTGCGGCTGCGCAATAATACAGCGATGTAGGGCATGGCAAGAGGCGTCTTTCGGTAACGAGAGGCGTCTTTTTTGCGTTTTTTTAGGTGGAAATTTCAGCAAAGACATGCGTAAAAATAAAGCGGAATTCTTCCCTTCTATTCCTCAAAATGAAGTCCATTTGCGTGCCTGAGCTGGAAATTCTCCCCCATATATCGGTGTTTCAAAGGGATACGAAGGAGTATCAGGAAATAAGCTGGAGTAATTCCGGTTCATTCGTGAAATCGGCGCTTTTTTCATAAATAAAAGGGAGGTTTTCCCGTTCGTGTTCGTGGTGGCTGCAAGGGGGGGCCGGTCGTGTTATTGGCAGCTAATGGGGGGCCTCTCGTGTGGAAGTGGTAGCTGTAAAGGAGAGCCTGTCGTGTAGTAGCTGCAAAAATGGAGAGCTTGTCGTGCTAGTGGCAGCTAAAAGGGGGACCGGTCGTGGTTGTAATAGCTGCCATTGAGGTTATCCCGTTCAGTTAAGCGGCAGCCTCGAGGTTAATATCCTTCCTTCGTTTGCCCCGATCGGGCACTAGGCCGCAAGAAGAGACATTACGATCTGAAACAGTGCATACACGGCGATGCCGCCTCCGATCAGCAGGAGTCCCGCTCTTCTTCTGGACTGAAAGAGGCGCAGTACTCCGAGGCTGATCATAGGGGCGATGACGACCAGAAACAGCAGGACGGTGATGAACATCCGGATCGAAATGTCGGACGTATCGACATAGGTCATGTGCGTTCGCTCCCATTCGCTTGCAGGCTGCGCTCCCGGCTTGTATAAATTTTCAGCTGCTCCACCAGAGCTTCAACCGTCAGCCGATGAGTGGATAATGGCGTGCCATCGCACGCCGCCCCAAATACGCCGTAAGGAGTGGGAGAGTAGGGGATCAGCGCATTGCGGTTGATCGGGTCTGCTATCTCTTTGCTGATTTGGTGGAGCGCGGAGGCGGCTTTGTCGACATTCTCGGTAATACTTTGAACATAGGGACATTGGAACGCGCGCAGAAGAGTCAGCTGCTTGTAACGGTTTAACTGCTCCTCCCAGTCACAGGGGAAGAAAGGGTCATACGCGTTCGAATGAAGCTTGAGCGCGAGAAGCTCGTAGCTTCCCGGCACCTTGTCCACCGCTTTGAAGCCGTTGTTCAGGAAGATTTCCTTGTAGGCTGTCCACGAATCTCCCGAATGGACAACCACGGCGATTCCTTGCTTGCCGAGTCTCTCCGATTCCTCCAGACAATAGCGGATCAACCGGTTGTCGTACCCGTCACCGGGGGAGGCCCATAAACAATGGATCATCATATATAAATCGGCATGGACCATTCTTGAAAAATAGTAAGACTCCGCAAATTCGATAAATCCGCGCAGCCTTCCGTCATCCGTTACTTTTGCATAGCTTATATACTTTTCCAATTCGGGGCTTAACCAGTTGTTTTTCCGCTGGCAGCTTTCGGAATTGGGATTGTTTTGAAAGCAGTAGCTTCCTTCCTTCTCGAGCTTCTCTCGTGATAAGGCTACAAGCTGTATCATGTCCGGTTCCGTCTCCTTTCCCATCCCAGGAAAACTTCCTTCTTTTATTATCGACAAAAAACTCCAAATTTGGAATGACAAATCTGTGCATGTTTTTCAAACATTCTGAAGCGATTCGTTCACATCAGGCGCTGCAAGGGGCACTCGGGTGTTTCGTCTGCCGCCCCGGCCCTTATGAAGGAAGCCGGCACCGCCGATAATAGAGTAACGAGCCGCAAGTTTTTGTGAATTTTGGAGCTTAAGTAGCATTGGAAAGTGGCCTGCCCGCATGTAATATATGGAAGAGTGCTTTGAGGATGAATTGGAATGACGGGTATTTTCAGGCATTGAGGGGGGCTGAAGAAAGATGGGCAAATTGACTAAAACGGTGCTGCTGTGCATGCTCGCCGCCGCTGCCGTGCCGCCGGCCGTGTATTGGGGGATGGATTACGCCTATGCTGCAGCAAGCGGTAGCGCAGTGCGTTCCGTCGGCGATATGACCCAGCGTCTGAGCGGAGCGATGAACAGCCGCAAGGAGAGCGTCACGTTTACATATGAGGGCAAGACCTCAAGCCTGAAGTCGCAAATTCAAACGGCGCTGGATCAGGTGATGTCGGGCGATCCCTATTTGAATTACATCGTGGACAGCTACAGCTATTCCTACCGGGGCGGGGCACGCTCTGCGGCCGTAAGCATCCGGCTTTCCTACCGCGAATCGCTTCAGCAGACCGCTTACGTCAACGGGCGGGTGAAGGCGATTTTGAGTAAGATTATCACTCCGGGAATGACGGGCGATGAGAAGGTCAAAGCGATCCATGACTGGGTGGTACTGAATCTGAAGTATGATACCACTTACACCAAATTTACGGCGTATGAAGGGCTGAAAAGCGGCAGCGCCGTATGCCAGGGCTATTCGCTGCTGACCTACAAGCTCCTGAAGGGGGCCGGGATTGCGAATAAAATCGTCGAAGGCACCGCCTGGCAAGGGGGGACGGGGCAATCGCACGCCTGGAACCTGGTTCAATTAAACGGACGCTGGTACCACCTGGATACGACCTGGGATGATCCTACACCTGACCGGAAGGGGGCTGTCAGCACGGCTTACTATTTACGCACCGACAATCAGATGCGCCGCGACCATACCTGGACACGCGCCTATCCGGCGGCGGCTGTAGAATACTCACGCACGCTTGATGAATTGGCGCAAGCCGGGGGAGAGAAGCGGGCGGTCTATCAGAAGCTGCAGCGGGAGCTGCGGTACGATTTATATGAGGAAAGCGCCATTGTTGATACAGCGGCCGACCTGACCCGTCTGGCGCAGCAGGCACGGAGTGCGGGAGAAGCTTCACTGCTGCTGCGCTACGGCGGAAGCGAGAACAGGCTGGTGAGCGATCTGCGGCAGCTGTACAAGGCAGGCTTCACAAGCCTGAGCTACAAGGCCTCCTCGTTCGAAGATACAGGAGATTTGAAGGTGGAGCTCTTTTGGCAATAGTCCGGAATATAAAAAAGATCGCCCTTCCATCCGTCCTTAAAGGACGCCCGGAAGGGCGATTTTTCATTTAAGTAAGCAGGGCAGGGTTGCCCGTTGCCCGGAGCAGCTCATCCGCGTCCGCGTTCCGCCATCTGCTGCCAGACGGTTCCGGCCGCTTCCTCGCCAGATTCGATGCGTTCCAGCGCCATGCGCGCCTGGAGCCCGACTTCGAACTCGGGATCGTTAACCGCCGCCTCCAGCGCCTCGCGCGCTTCGGACGTGCCGACTTCGTACAGGAAGCGGGCGGCGCGCCAGCGGACGATTTTGCTGTCGTCCTTCAGCGCGCCGATCATGACCGGCGTGGCCGCGTGATCGCCGATGTCGGAGAGGGTGTCACCGGCGGTACGCCGAACGGCCGGAGCCTTATCCCGCATCGCCTCGTACAATAGCCCCATCGCTTCTGGCGTGCGCAGATCGCCGAGGTAAACGACGGCCAGCCGGCGGATTTGCAGCTTCGGATCGCGCAGGGCGGCGGCGATGTGCGGCAGCAGCTCCGGCGAAGGTGTCAAATCCTCCAGCGCCGCGTAGCGCACGCGCCAGTCTTCGCTCGCCAGGCCCTGCAGCAGTTCGTCCTGTCCGCGCTTTCGGCGCTGCTCGACGAACTCGCCACCCGCGGCCCCATGCTCGATCGCTTGCTTCACGAGCGAATCAAGACGCTCCTGCGGATAAGCGGCCTCGAGCTCCTGCTCGACCTCACGGGCAATGTCCTTCGGATCGCCGTAGCGGACGCCGTAATCGCTAAGCTTGCGCTCCTTGATGAGGACGGCGCTCGCGACATCCGTCACCGCCTTGGTGAACCGCGGCGCCAGCGCGATGCGCTCCTCGCTTGCTCCGGTCTTGACCCGGATCTGCATCGGGATGGCGCGGAACATCTGGACGAATACCTGCGCCTCCCCGAAGCTGGCTCCGGCACTCTCATCCGTCAGGCTCCAGTCAGTCTCCCCGGATGCTTCACCGCCGAAGCGGGACTGCACCTCGCGGAGGATCGCCGCCCAATCCGCAGATGGCTTGCGCTCAATCGCCGCGAAATCGGCGGTATGAAAGACGCTCGTCACGCCCGGAATGGACAGCATCTCCCGCGCCCAACTCGGCGCCGAGCGCAGGGTCTCCGGCGTATAGGTTCGGCGTACCCCAGGCTCGAGACTTTCATCCAGATGAAGCTTCATCGTATGCGGACTCGGCGTCGGTTCAATAAATGTGATCTTCATTCGGGTAAAACCTCCTTTAAGGCGGCAGCGCCGCAAAAGATATACGAAAGGATGTATCCGCATTTTACATCAAATTTGAATGGAAATACAAAGCAGGGCAGAGGAGGAAACGGAAAGGGCAAATCTGGTAAAATGGAAGCATTCCGTGTTTCAGACGTTCAAGGAGAGAAACGGCCATGCCCAAAATCCGCTATAGCAATATAGATAATATCAGCGTCGTCAAAACGTTCAAGGAAATCCGCGAGTGGCGCGCAGAGCGGCGGCGAAAGGTTAAAGACCTCTCATTCGTCGTTCCCAGCGTGCTGCCGCAGCTGGCCTATCTGGGTGCGAACAGCCTGGATACCACGATAACCTGGATCGGCCATTCGACGTTTTTTATTCAATATGAAGGAATGAACATCATCACCGACCCGGTTTGGGCCGGGAGATTGGGTTTGGAAAAACGGCTGGTGCCGCCGGGAATGGCGATCGGCGATGTGCCGCCTGTCGACCTGATCCTTATCTCCCACTCCCACTATGACCACATGCATGTGGCGTCGATCCGGAGGTTGTACCATGCGAAGACGACCGTGGTCGTACCCGCGGGGCTGGGACGGAAAATGCAGCGCAAAGGCTTCCGGAACTGCATGGAAATGCAGTGGTGGGAAAGCCTGAATTTCGGCGGCATCAAGCTGTCCTTCGTTCCGACCCAGCACTGGACGCGGCGGACGCTTTTTGATACGAATACCTCGCACTGGGGCGGCTTCGTTCTGGAGCCCGCGCGGCCGGAGCGGCTTGCCGAGGCAGGGGAGCAGGGAGGCGAGGGCGGACATAAGCTGCCGCCCAATCTTTATTTTGCCGGGGACAGCGGTTATTTCCCGGGATTCAAGGAGATTGGAAGACGCTTCAAGGTGCATATCGCCATGATGCCGATCGGCGCGTATGAGCCGGAATGGTTCATGGCCTCGCAGCATGTAAATCCGGAGGAGGCGGTGCAGGCGTTTCTCGATGTGGGCGCGGAGACGATGATTCCGATGCATTACGGCGCGTTCCGGCTCGCTGACGATACGGCGAGCGAAGCGCTGGGCCGGATGGAAGCGGCGCGCAAGGAGCGCGGCCTTGCCGGGGAGCGGATTCGGACGCTCGGAAATGGCGAGACGCTCATTATTCATCCCGAGAAGCGCTAAAGCCGGAGCGGGAACGGGAGCCATGACCCGAAATCCCTCCGCTTTATGGCCCAATTTTGCTCTTTTCGCGGTAAATCAAGGAGTTTACGGGCTTTTCGGTGCGTTTTTGTGCTATAATATGCCGGAAACCTATGTGTAAAGGATGGTATGAAACAATGATCAGCACAAGCGGCGTGACTCTCCGTTACGGAAAACGCGCACTTTTTGAAGATGTAAATATAAAGTTCACTCCAGGGAACTGCTACGGCCTGATCGGAGCCAACGGCGCCGGCAAATCGACGTTTCTGAAAATTCTGTCCGGTGAAATCGAAGCCAACTCCGGCGAAGTTCATATCACGCCAGGCGAACGCATGGCCATATTGAAGCAGAACCACTTCGAATATGACGAAAACCAGGTGCTGGAAACGGTCATTATGGGCCACGCGCGCCTGTATGACATTATGAAGGAGAAGGACGCGCTCTACGCGAAGTCCGACTTCTCCGAAGCCGACGGTCTGCGCGCCGGAGAGCTGGAAGGCGAATTCGCCGAGCTGAACGGCTGGGACGCCGAACCGGATGCCGCCGCGCTCCTGATCGGCCTCGGTATTCCGCGCGACCTGCATGACAAGAAAATGGCGGAGCTCAGCGGCAACGAGAAGGTACGGGTGCTGCTGGCCCAGGCGCTGTTCGGCCGTCCGAACAACCTGCTCCTTGACGAACCTACCAACCACTTGGATCTCGAATCGATTGGCTGGCTGGAGAACTTCCTCATGGACTATGAAGGCACCGTTATTGTCGTATCCCATGACCGTCACTTCCTGAATAAAGTATGTACGCACATCGCGGACATCGACTTCGGCAAAATCCAGATGTATGTCGGCAACTACGACTTCTGGTACGAGTCCAGCCAGTTGGCCCTCCAACTGCAGCGGGAATCCAACAAGAAGAAGGAAGAGAAGATCAAGGAGCTGCAGGCGTTTATTCAGCGCTTCTCGGCCAATGCCTCGAAATCGAAGCAGGCGACGTCGCGGAAGAAGCAGCTCGATAAGATCACGCTGGACGACATCCGTCCGTCCAACCGGAAATATCCGTTCCTGAACTTCAAGCCGGAGCGCGAAGCGGGCAAGCAGCTGCTTACCGTCACCAGCCTGACGAAGTCGATCGAAGGCGAGAAGGTGCTGGACGAAGTCGGCTTTGTCGTCAACAAAGGCGACAAGATTGCCCTCGTCGGCCCGAACGGGCTGCCGAAATCGACGCTGTTCGATGTTATCATGGGCGAAACGGAGGCGGAGTCGGGCGAATACACCTGGGGCGTCACGACCTCCCAGGCCTATTTCCCGAAAGACAACTCCAAATATTTTGACGGTGTGGAGCTGAACCTCGTGGAATGGCTGCGCCAATACTCGAAGGACCAGGACGAGACGTTCCTGCGCGGCTTCCTGGGCCGTATGCTGTTCTCCGGCGAAGAAGCGCTGAAGAAGGCAAGCGTATTGTCCGGGGGCGAGAAGGTGCGCTGCATGCTGGCGAAGATGATGCTGAACGGCGCGAACGTGCTTGTCTTCGACGAGCCGACGAACCACTTGGACCTCGAATCCATCACAGCGCTGAACAACGGGCTGATCGACTTCGACGGCACGATTCTGTTCACTTCGCATGACCATCAGTTCATCCAGACGATCGCCAACCGGATTATCGAAATTACGCCGAACGGCATTATCGACCGCGTGATGAGCTACGATGAGTACCTGGAAAGCGACGAGATCAAGGAACTCCGCCAGCGGATGTATCCGGTGGAAGTGTAAGCGCGCGGATGCGCATAAATAAGGAAGCTCCCAAAGCCTTTCGGCTGCGGGAGCTTCCTTATTTTTGATATTGAGCACATGGGGATACATGTTAAAGAGACGATGCCACATATTTGGCATATGCGCTTGTACACTGCTCCGGCTTCTTGCTTACGGGATCGTACGGGCGATGACCCGGGCAATCGAGGAATCGGCATCGATATTGAGCGGGAGGGCAATGATTTCAAAACGCGGTAACCCGCGAAGCAGATGGAGATTGGCCAGATTTTCGATAATCGGGATTTTATGTCTGAACAGCAGCCGATGGATGTCAAACGGATATTGTTCGACCGAAGGGGTGTCGACCCCGATCATTTTAACCTTGCTGCGGATCAGCATTTCCGCGAATTCAAGCGTAAGCACCGGGTGGTCCGTGTAGTAATCGGGCTCTCCGAACCGTGCTCCGTGGCCGGTATGGACGAGAACAATTTGCCCTTCGGAGACGGCCTGCTCATACTCCGGTTTGTTCCCGATCCTTCCGCTGCCGCACGCATCCAGCAGACAGCCTTCGCCGATAAAAACATCCAGCGGATATTCATTGATGTACTCGGTGCAGTCCGTCATATGCATATGTCCGTCGATATGGGTTCCCGTGTGCATGCCGATGGTCAGCAAATGGTTGTTGTAGCCGTCCCGGCGATATTCGGCGGACCTGGCAAGCCTGGTTTCAGGATCGCCCGGATAGGCCGGCAGCCCGTCCCGAATAGGCTGGGTCAGATCAATGATCATCGTCAGTCTGTCCGGTCAGGACCCGCCGGTGCGGCGGCGCTGGTTATTCGGTTTTTTGTTGTTCTGGGTTTTAAACGTCTTGGCTGCGCCGGCTTGAAAACCGCCCGGTTTGGAGTTGTTCTGCTGCTTCTTCTGCTCGAGCTTTTGCCGGATGGCATCGGCGAGATTGATTTTGGGCTTGTCGCTGCTCTCGGTCATTTGCGTTAATCCTCCTTGAAGCTTGTAATGAGAATATTTTAATGGTTTTTGAAAACGCCGACAAGGGCAAGAATAGTTATAGCGTCTTTGATTGAAGCTTCTTTATGCGAGGCGAGCTTTGCGGCAGGGCAACACTGTTGCTCTGGACCCACTGGGATGCGCTTTGCTAGGATAGAGTGGCACTGGAAAATGTATACTTTGGTATATTTTAAAAAGGAGTGGCGGCATTGGTTGATATTTATGAGGATATACGCAAAGGCGAGCGGGGGGCGATGATCAGCATAGCGGCCTATCTGATCCTGTCGACCTTCAAGCTGATCTGCGGATATCTGTTCGCTTCCAGCGCGCTGCTCGCGGACGGCTTCAATAACCTGACCGATATTGTCGCTTCCGTAGCCGTGCTGATCGGCCTGCGCATATCGCGCAAGCCTCCCGATTCGGATCATGCTTATGGACATTTTCGGGCGGAGACAGTAGCCGCGCTGATAGCTTCTTTCATTATGGCGATGGTCGGCATTCAGGTCATCATAGAAGCGGTGCGCACCCTGTTCGAAAGAAAAGAGACCGCTCCGGAATTATGGTCCGCCGGGGTTGCGGTAGTGAGTGCCTTGGCGATGCTCGGAGTGTATTATTACAACCGCCGGCTTGCCCTCAAAATTAACAACAACGCGCTCATGGCGGCGGCCAAGGACAATTTTTCGGATGCCATCGTCAGTATTGGAGCGGCCGTCGGCATTGTCGGCGCCCAGTTCGGGATTCCCTGGATGGACCCGGTTGCGGCTTTCGCGGTCGGCCTGCTGATCTGCAGAACGGCCTGGGAGATTTTTCGCGACTCCACCTACTATCTGACGGACGGATTTGACGAGAACCGGCTGCTGGATTTGCGCAGCACCATTGAACGGATTCCGGGCGTGGAGGGCATTAAGGATGTGAAAGCGCGGATTCACGGAAATCAGGTGCTGGTGGATGTCGTCGTGGAAGTCGATGCCGATTTAACTGTAATGGAAGGTCATGAAATCAGTGACTCCATTGAGGAGCGCATGCACAGGAAGCACAATATCATGAGTGTACATGTCCATGTCGAACCCAAAAGCTGAAAGTGTGAATTTTCCTAATTAGCTGTAATTTCCACCAAATATAAGTAGGATTCAAGACTATAGACCCGCAAATTACCATGAATTGGCATGGTTATTTGTGAAATTTGGTGCATGTTCCCATATCCTTGTGAGCCTATAATGAGTGCAGAAAACAATAACGGCGGCGCCACCCTTGTTGATTTCTCATCATAGCCATTCGGGGGAACGGTATGAACAAATTAACCAAGCAGCTTGTTGCCGCGTTATTTTTATCGACCGCATTTTACGCTTCTTCTGGAGAGTTTGGCGTCCAGACCGCCCGCGCATCCGAGGTTCTGTCGACTTCGTCGGCGCAGACGGCCGTTATCCAGTCCACAGTTCGGCTTCGCACCGCGCCATCGGTAAGCAGCGGAGTGCTTTCCTATTTGAAAGAAGGGGAGACGGTAACGGTTCTGGAGAAGACGAACGCCTATTTCTACAAGGTCCGCACCGCGGATGGGGAAATCGGCTATTGCAGTTCCCAGGGCAGGTACATCTCTTTGACGGGAGCGGGCGCTGCCCCTCAGCCTTCGCCGGTTGCTCCGGCACCTGTCCCGGCGGCGTCCGGGGCCATTGAAGCCGTCATTGCAAAAGGGATGGCCTATCTCGGCACGCCTTACGAATTTGGGTCAAGCCGCAGCGACACATCCACCTTCGACTGTTCGGATTTTATCCGCCAGATTTATCTGGAAGGGATGAATATCAAGCTTCCGGCCGATTCCAGGCAGCAGGGGGATTGGGTGAAGCAGAACAGCTCGGCTGTAACGGATATATCGGACCTCAAGCGCGGCGATCTGATGTTTTTTATGAGCTACAGAGGAAGCTCGCCGGCGGCGTATGCCGGAATCGACAAGTCGGCCCAGAGGATTACGCATGTCGCTCTTTACTTGGGGGACGGGCAGATTCTGCATACGTATTCCGTATCTTCCGGGGGCGTCAGAGTGGATAAATTAAGCGCTTCTTGGACCAGCCGTTTTCTCTTCGGAGGCTCGGTCGTCCACTGATTATACAGCCTGATTCAAGGCGAAGCGACAGCAGTATGTATGTGACGGGTACAGCAAACAAGAAGAAAGGGGTGCCTTCGGCGATGCGAATATCGCTTTGAAGGCACCCCTTTCTCGCGGTCAAATAAGGTTCATGGATGGAATGATTTCCTTTTGGAATATGTATATTTTGAATGACGGTATCCCGATTGACGGGGCCATAAAGTGAATATCATCCAGCGCTGATGAGTGAAGGCTGTGAAATGCCGGCCGGAATGATATCACTGCATTTGCGTTCGAAGGTGATCTTAAGGCATGATTACATAAGCGGTATTGGGAACCTTGATCCAGGCCAGTCCCAGCCAGGTATAGACCTCTCTCCATTCATTGCCGAGAGCATCGGTTATCATTTGTCCGGTCGTATCGACCGCCTGCGGACTAAGCATGCCGGCTGCCTTCATGACGGAACCCCTAGAGAAATAGAACGGGGTAACACGCGTCAGGATGATCACCGGCGTAGCCGGTTTGAGATCCTCTGGTGTGATTACCGGTTCAATCACCGTATTGCTGCCGTATGTGCTTGAGGTAGCGGTACCGCTGTAGGTTGCCGTGGTAACGGTGCTGCCGTAGGTGCTTGAGGTGGTGGTGGCCGGCGAGGCCGTTCCCGTTACTTGGTCAGCCGAAGCGGTGGCGGCGATGGAAGCCGTTAAACCGATAGCTGCTGCAATAGTGGTGATCTTTTTCATATTCAATTCCTCCCTTAGATGTTGTTCTCACCGGAATTATCCGGTAGTCGGTGCGTCAATATCCTAGTAAACAAATGCGGACCTCATGAACCAACATAAGAATCGGAGCATGACAAGGAAGGGGTGATGCGTTATGCCTCCTCGTACGAGTAACACTAGAACACCACGCAGAATGTGGCTGCGGCTGTTTGCCGGCTTCTCGCTCGTCCTGCTGCTTGCGGGAGCGGCTGCCGTCTGGTACGTCAAGCCGGAGGAGAAGCTGGATTTGTCCTACGACCGTCTGGACCTTGAGCCGCAGCTGCTTCAGATGGCGAAGGAGAGAAGACCCGTTCTGACGCTGACCGAAGACGAACTGAACAATCTGTTCAAAAAAGGGCTGAATGACTATCTCGCCGAACATCCTTCAACCTTTGTCCGGATTACCGGGGCGAAATTCCGGCAGAGCGGGGACCGCCTGACCGCGGATATTAACGGGATGGCCGGACCTGTGCCATTCGGCGCAGAATTCGGCATGACGATGGAGGTTTCGACGGGGGCGGGGGGAATGATTACGCTGCACAATGACTATACTTCGATCCGCGGCCGGAAGCTGCCGGAAGGCACATTGAAGGTTCCGCAGATTACGGTTCCCCTGAGGGAGCATATGCCGTTTATGGTCGAGGTGGAAAGAATCGAGCTGCTGGGCAGCGGCATGCGCATCTCGTTTGCCGTTAACTGGAATGATCTGCTTCAACTGCTGCTGAAATGGAAATAAGTCCGGGACATCTCTCTCGTGTGAGGGAGATATCCCGGACTTATTTTTGTTTGGGGCGGTGTTTATGCCCTTTTTTCAATATGGGCGCATACACTTACATTGACCGGCCTCTTCGCCCGGTGAAGAGAGAAATGATAAACAGCACAAGGAAAATAAAGAACAAAATCTTGGCGATTCCCGCTGCCGCAGCGACAAGATTAAAGAAACCGAAAATTCCGGCGATTAAGGCAATCACCAGCAAAATAACGGACCATTTCAGCATGTTTTTTTCACCCTTTCATGTTGTTGGTAGTCAATGTTTAAACCCGGTCGGGGAGGATTGAAACACCACGGAAACCGGGGACGCGGAAGCCCGAAGGCGAGCGGCCGAACGGTTGTTTCGCCCATGAAACCTAGGGGTAACTATGCAATATTAAGGCAGGCTGAAGCTGCAACCATTTCGAACCGGAAGGAGCTTGTACTCATGATAATTAGCCTAAGCGTAGCGCTTGTTGCCGTCGCATTCGCAGTTCTCGTCTTCTTTTTAATCAAAACTTTGAATTCCGCCAAGGACTCTCTCGATAAAGTGAGCCAGACGCTTCAGGAGGTCCAGAAGACGGTTGATGAACTGACATATGAAGTGAAGACAACCGTGAGGCATGCCAACGATATTACGGCGGATGTGCAGAGTAAAATCGGGAAGATCGATCCCATCATGGATTCGGTGCAAAACCTGGGCGAGGTGCTGAGTGAGCTGACGCTGACCGCCAAGCAGGTCTCGGTAACGGTGATTGAGAAATTCCGCAAAAACCGGGAGCTGAGAGAAAAATCGGAGCTTGTGTCGATCGACAACGCGCCGATGACCCCGGCTGAAGAACGCACGGTGAATTCCTATAAAGCGGCAAACAGCAAGAAAGGAAGAGTGCAGGCGATCCTGAAGGGTGTCGACGTGGCGGCGGGCCTTTGGCAAAAATACCGCAAATGATTTCGGCCGGCAGATCAGGGCAGCCGAAATGCAGACTGGAAAGGCGGGGCAATCATATGAATGTATGGATTCTTCTGTTTGGTCTTCTTTCCCCTCTTTTTGCTGCGGATTCGTCTGCCCCGAATGCGCCAATGAACGCTGACGGTTTCGGATTCGGGTACCAGGCGGTGCTGGCGGCCCATAACGCAGCGCAAGAAACCGGGGATAGCGAGAATAAGTTCATTCGCAGCTTTGAGTCGCTGGCCGGAGTGTCGCTGTATTCCTCGGAGGAAGAGCTGACGGCGCGTAAAGGCCAGCCGCTGAGTATCGTTCCCGATCCTTGGCAGGACAGCCTGGAGTATCGCTATGCGGATATGTCGGCCGGCGTCTCGGACGGGGTTGTGGTGTATGTGCATGTCAGCCCGCAGCAGGCCCGGGATTACGGGCTGCGGCTTAACGAGATCAGGATCGATCCTGTTAACGATACGCTGCAGGAGACGCTCGGCTCCCCGGATTTCGTGGCGGAAGATGGCGACGTGTACATGAGGGGCAGCACGGCCCTTAAAATCTACCGGAGCCAGAAGACCGGGCAATGGGATGGAATTGATTTGTTTGACGAATATTCGTCGTGAGCCGTTTCAACCGGAAACGACAGGTTTATTAAGATATAGTTGTCTATGCCGTTACTGCCTTGTAAGAAATGATAAATTTCGCGCTAAGGAGAGTGAGATCATGGATTCTGTCGGTGCACATGCCTATGCCAAGGTGTTGGAAAATGGTGTACAGGCTATTGAAGAAGTGAATCGGTTGTGGGACAGCGGGTATAGGAAGGAAGATTTGTACGTTATTAGCCATGACCGGGACCGGGAAGAACGGATCGCGGAGGCTGCGGACAGCAATGAAGTCGGGCTTAGAGAAGAGGGATTGTTCGGTACGTTGGCCAATATGTTCCGCTCGCGCGGCGACGAGCTTCGCTCCAAGATTACCTCGCTCGGGTTTAGCGAAGCGGAGGCTGATTTTTTCGAGAGAGAGCTTGATTTGGGCAAAGTGCTCGTAGTCGCCAAAAAAACATCCGCATGAGCGCCGAACTCTGAGCCGAACTCTAATCGGTAACGATTCATAGTCCAATAACGTAACCTCCAGTCCCACTTTAGCCAGTGGAGCTGGAGGTTACTTTGTTGAAGAAATGTTCTTTAATTTTCCTGACGGAGGAAAGAAAAGGCCGCCTCAACAAATCTTGCGGATGGAAAATATCAGGCTAAGTGTCGTAAGATAGAATTATGCGCATTTTGGCATTTTCGGTCGAAACATGAAACTGTGCGAGGTGAAGTGATGAAGATTTTAATCGTAGACGATAATCCCACCAATATTATCATTATCCGCGAAATTCTGAAAAAAGAGGGGTACCGCAATCTGGTTACGGCTTCTTCCGCTATAGAAATGCTGGAGATGATCGGGATCAGCCGTGAGAATAACAGTGAGCTCAGACCCAAGCACTCCGACGTAGATTTGATTCTGCTGGACATGATGATGCCGGAGATGGACGGCATCGAGGCCTGCCGGATCGTGCAGCGGTACGAGCATTTGAAGGATATACCCATTATTATGGTAACCGCCGTGGGCGACTCCAAAAAGCTGGCCGAGGCCCTGGACGCCGGCGCGGTCGATTATGTGACCAAGCCGATCAACAAGGTCGAGCTCATGGCGAGAATCCGGCTGGCGCTGAGACTCAAAGCCGAGAAGGACTGGCACAAGGAGCGGGACCAGCGGATACAGGATGAATTGAAGCTGGCGGCCCTTGTGCAAAATGCGGTACTCAGCCTGCCGCTGGTAAAAGAAGAGATTGAGGTGCATGCCATTTACCAGCCTTCCTTCGAGCTGGCTGGAGATTTATACGCTTGGTATGACCTGGGTGAAGGGCGGTACGCCGTTATCCTGCTGGATATGATGGGGCACGGCATTTCTTCTTCGCTGTTCTGCATGTTCATTGCCTCTGTACTCAAGGATACGGTCACGACGTACGTGGAGCCGGAGAAGGTCGTACAGGAGCTGAATCGACGCTTCAACCAGCTTTATATTGAGAAGCAGCTTGTACAATACTATTTTACGGCTATATATATGGTAATCGATACCAGATTGCGGCGCATTGACTATATCAATGCGGGTCATCCGCCGGCCCTGTTCTTCGAAGGCGATGCCCGGGAACCGCTCATGCTCGAGACCAACTGCCATCCTGTAGGCTTGTTCGACCGGATTGAAGCCACGCCGCAGAGCGTCAGCTATGAGCGGGAAGGCCACCTGGCGCTCTATACCGACGGGCTCCTGGAAATGGTCGACGGAGACCACGAGGAGCAGCTGGAATATCTGATCCGTCAACTGGACGGGGGGCATGAGTGGCGGGAACAGCCGATGCGGGCCGCTTTCTTCGATGGGGCGCCTCCGGGTGAGCGCGACGACGATAAATGCCTTGTGTGGATTTCACTCAAGAAGGGAAAAGAATAACCGATGAAGATCAAAGCCAAGCTGCTGATCGGCTTCAGCGCGCTTATGGTCATCATGCTAACGCTGGCGCTGGTCGGATACGACCGGCTTCATAATATGAACAAACAGCTCGGCAGCATTTATCAGGACCGCTACAAGAAAATTCAAGCCTCGTCCGGCATGCGCGGCGAAGTCAATGACATGGCCCGTATTCTGGCGACCATTTTGCTGAATCCCGATGTGGATATGGATGTTCAGCGCAATGAGATCGGACGGAGCAAAGCCAGATCCGCGGGATATACGGCCCTGATGAATGCTGCGAACAAAACCGCGGAAGAGCAGCAGATGTTCGCGCGCATTGAAAAGACGACCGAGGCCTATTTTTCATACCAGGAAAGCGTGCTGAACCTGTTGGCCAAGGGCGACAGGGAGGGGGCGACCGCCTACCGCAACGCGTTCGGAACGAGTATTCAGAACGAGGTGCTGGCGAGCCTGAACAATTTGGCCGATTATGAGAATTTCAAAATCAATGAGGAAATCAATAGTGCCAAGAGCAGCTATCAGAGCTCCACTCAAATCGTTGCGATGGTGATAGCCGCAGGTCTGCTGCTTGGACTTGGCGTCATCTTGTGGGTGCTTCCCAGCATCACAAGGGGACTGGCTACCGTCTCCATGATGATCCGAAGCGTCGGCGGCGGGAATATGCAAGAAATCCGCAAGATAAAAGTGACCTCGAAGGATGAGTTCGGCGAGGTCTCCCGTGCTTTTCAGGTTATGGCGAAAGAGATCGAGGAGAAGCAGGACAGGGAAGCCCGCTATATCCAGGAACAACAGGAGCACGCCTGGCTTAACGCCAATGTGGCGCGGACTACCGAGCTCCTGCGCGGTGTGAACTCGCTGGCCGAGATTTCGCAGACCTTCGTGAGCGAGTTCGCCCCCGTTGTCGGAGCGAAGTTCAGCGCGGTGTATCTGAGAGAGAAGAACCATCCGGACAGGCTCGGGATCTACGGGGCATATGCGTTTGACGAGAGCAAACCCAGGGACGGCTTCGACCTTGGCAGCGGCCTTGTCGGCCAATGCGCGCTGGACCGGAAGCCGATCCGGCTGGAAAGCGCGCCCGAAGATTATCTCAAGGTTGCTTCAGGCTTTGGAAGCTCGGCTCCGGGCAATATTGCGATTTACCCGCTTCTATTCAACGAGGAGCTGCTGGGCGTTATGGAATTTGCCTCGTTCAAGCCGTTTTCGGAGCTGCATTACGAGCTGCTGGAGCAGCTTGCCGTGAATTTGGCGGCAATCGTTAATAATACGACGCATCGTCTGGTGGTTGAGGAGCTGCTGCGGGAATCGCAGGCCCTTACGGAAGAGCTGCAGTGCCAATCCGAAGAGCTGCAGTCCCAGCAGGAGGAGCTTAGACGTTCCAATGAGAACCTGGAAGAGCAGACGGAAGCTCTCAAGCGTTCCGAAGAGCTTCTGCAGCGCCAGCAGGAAGAGCTGGAGCATTACAACAGCGAATTGGTAGCCAAGACGCGCTCGCTGGAGGAACAGGTTGGGCTCATTGAGGAGCAAAAGGATGAGATTGAGAGCGCCCGGGTCCAATTGGAGAAGCAGGCCATGCAGTTGACCGTTACAAGCAGGTACAAATCCGAGTTCATGGCCAATATGTCCCACGAGCTGCGGACTCCGCTGAACAGCCTGCTTATCCTGTCCCAGCTTCTGATGGAGAACAAGGAAGGCAATCTGACGGATAAGCAGGTGGAATTCTCCCAGACCATCTACACGTCGGGATCGGATCTGCTGAAGATGATTGATGAAATTCTCGATTTATCGAAGGCGGACGCGGGCAAGATGGAGCTGAACCGCGAGAAAGTCACCCTCACGGATCTGAAAACGTTCGTGAAGCAGAACTTTGCCCCTGTGGCTCAGAAGAAGGGCCTTTCTCTGCGTTTATCCTTCAACGAGCCTCTGCCGGATCATATTGTAACCGACGGCTACAGGCTGAAGCAGGTGCTCCGCAATCTTCTGTCCAATGCCTTCAAGTTTACGAATAAAGGCTTTGTGGAGTTCTCGGTCAGCCGCGCAAGCGAGAAGTCTCTGCCGGTGTATTTGCCGCTGGACCGGGAATATATGGCTATAAGCGTCAAGGACAGCGGCATCGGCATACCGGAGGACAAAAAGGATTTGGTATTCGAGGCGTTTCAGCAGGCGGACGGAACGACCAGCCGCAAATACGGCGGCACCGGCCTTGGCCTGTCCATCAGCCGCGAGCTGTCGCGCTTAATGGGCGGAGGCATTGTACTGGAGTCCAGGGAGGGCGAAGGCAGCGAATTTACACTGTACTTGCCTGTTGTCATCAATTACAGCCTGCTGCCGGGAGCGCAGCAAGCGGCGGCGGCCGGCGAAGCCCGCGTGCCCAGCTCTGCAGTCGGCTATCTGCCCTCGGCCGCCGAATCCGAGTCCAGGCCGATTAGGGAACCAGAAACGCCGGAAATGCGGGAAGCGCCGTTTGCCGACGACCGCGAGGATCTGTCTTCCAGCGACAAGGTGCTGCTGATTATTGAGGACGATGACAAGTTCGCCCATATTCTGGTCGATATGGCCCGAAGCCGCGGCTTCAAGACGCTGGTCGCGCTGCGGGGGGACACCGGGCTGCACATGGCCCGTTCTTATCTGCCCGATGCGATCATCCTTGATATACAGCTTCCCGTAATGGACGGCTGGTCGATTCTCAGGGAGCTGAAGAATGAAGCCAAGACCCGGCATATTCCGGTGCATGTGATTTCGGTGGGTGATGAAATCAAGCAGGGGCTGAAGATGGGCGCAATCGCCTATTTGAGAAAGCCCTCCACCCGGGAAGCGCTGGAACGGGCGTTTACGCAGATCGAATCGTACACGGAGAGCAGTCTCAAGCATCTCCTGATCGTCGAAGATGACGGAATCCAGCGGCGCTCCATTATAGAGCTGATCGGCCACGATGATGTGGCCATTACCGCCGTCTCAACCGGAGGGGAAGCGCTGGAAGAGCTGCGGAAGCGGAAATACGACTGCATGGTGCTCGACCTCGTGCTGGGCGATATGGACGGCTTCGAGCTGCTGGATCATATACGCGACGACGAGAAGCTGAATGATCTGCCGATCATCATCTATACCGGCAAAGATCTGGACTGCAAGGAGGAGACCCGGCTGCGCAAATATGCGGAGTCCATCATCATCAAGGACGTTCGCTCGCCGGAACGGCTGCTTGACGAAACGACGCTTTTCCTGCACCGGGTCGAAGCGAATCTGCCGGAGGATAAGCGCAAGATTTTGCAGAGGCTTCATAATAAAGAAGAACTGTTTGAAGGCAAAAAGATACTGCTCGTCGACGACGATATCCGCAATGTCTTTGCGCTCTCCAGCGTGCTGGAAGGGTACCAGATGGAAGTGAAGTTCGCGGAGAACGGCAGGGAAGCGCTGGAAATGCTCAAGAACCAGCCGGAATTCGATCTCGTGCTGATGGATATGATGATGCCGGAGATGGATGGATACGAAGCCATGCGGCGGATTCGGGATATCCCGCAGTTCGCCAAGCTGCCGGTCATTGCGCTTACCGCCAAAGCGATGAAAGAAGACCGGGCCAAATGCATTGAGGCGGGCGCTTCGGATTACCTGAAGAAACCGATTGATACGGATCAGCTTCTTTCGCTAATGAGGGTGTGGTTGTATTCGTAATTCCCGATTTGGGGTAATACTCTTACAGACATAATTACAGCCGTTCCCACAAGGACGGCGATCGCAAGGGAGCCGGGATAACTATGGCAGCAACAGAACAAGGAAGCGACGAACTGTCCCTTGCAGGGCCTAACAAGAATGAGTTGGAAAATATTGAAATCGAGCTGCTGCTCACCGGCATACACCGCCTGTATGGATATGATTTCAGGAATTACGCGCTGTCTTCTATCAAGAGGCGTATCTGGCATCATGTTCATGCGGAGAACCTTCCCAGCATCTCCGCGCTGCAGGAGAAGGTGCTTCATGACCGGACCTGCTTTGAGCGGCTCATCTACAGCCTTTCCATACCGGTTACGGAAATGTTTCGGGACCCCGGCCTGTTTCTGACGTTTCGCCAGAAGGTCGTTCCTCTCCTGAGGACCTACCCGTATATCCGTATCTGGCATGCCGGCTGCTCCACGGGAGAAGAGGTCTACTCCATGGCGATCCTGCTCCAGGAGGAGGGCCTGTACGAGAAGGCGCGCATTTACGCCACGGATATGAATAACCGTTCGCTTCAGCAGGCCAAGGAAGGCGTCTACGAAATTAGCAAGATGAAGCAGTATACCAAAAACTACCTGGAGGCGGGCGGGAAGCATGCCTTCTCCAAGTATTATACGGCGAAATACAATTCGGTCATCTTTCAGCCTGACTTGCGCAAAAATATTATTTTTGCCGAGCATAACCTGGCGACCGATACTTCATTCAATGAATTTAATGTCATATTTTGTCGAAATGTAATGATTTACTTTAACGATGAGCTTCGGGATCATGTCCACGGATTGTTCTGCGAGAGCCTCAGCCGGTTCGGTGTGTTGGTCCTCGGAGCGAAGGAATCCATTCATTTTACCGGGTACAGCGATTGCTACGAACCCCTGGACCGAGTGGAGAAAATCTATCGTAAAGCCAAATGACGTCTTTAGGAGGGGCTTATGGGGGTTCAAGAACCGATTCATATCCTGCTGGTAGACGACCGTCCGGAAAACTTGCTGGCGCTTGAGGCGGTCCTTGAAAGCCAGCAATACAAACTGGTTAAGGCAAACTCCGGGGAAGAGGCGCTCAGATGCCTGCTGAGGCATGAATTCGCCGTTATCGTTCTTGATGTTCAGATGCCGGGAATGGACGGGATTGAGACCGCGAAGCTGATCAAATCAAGGGACAAGACGAAGGAGATTCCGATTATTTTTATTTCGGCCAACAGCAAGGAAGCGGAGCATCTGTTCGCCGGATATTCAGCCGGGGCCATTGACTATATGGTTAAACCGTTTATCCCGCAAATTCTGAAATCGAAGATCGAAGCCTTTGTCGACATGTTTCTGACGACCAAGAAGCACCAGACCCAGTCGATGCTGCTGCAGCAGAAGACGCAGGAATTGGAGCGGATCAACCAGGAGCTGATCAATGCGAAGGAAGAGGCGGAAAGCGCCGCAAGGGCAAAGACCGAATTTTTGGCCATGATGAGCCATGAAATACGAACACCGATGAACGGGGTCGTAGGGATGATCGATCTGCTGATGGAAACCCCGCTTACGAAGGAGCAGCAGGAGTACGCGGAAATCATCCGCAGGAGCGCGGACACGCTAGTCACCGTCATTAACGATATATTAGATTTCACAAAGATGGAATCCGGCAAAATGGAAATGGAAGTCCAGCTGTTTGAGCTGCGGACCTGCATTCAGGAGGTCTTCAGCCTGTTCTCGGCCGAAGCGGGTAAGAAGAATCTGGAGCTGGCCTATTTTATCGACCACACGCTGCCGGAGGTGCTGTACGGGGATATGGCCCGCCTTCGCCAGGTGCTCATGAATCTGGTGTCGAATGCGGTCAAGTTCACCAATCAGGGCGGGGTTTATTTAGTCGTTTCCGGCACAAAGAGAGGAAATAACGAGATTGTTGTCGAATTTACGGTCAAGGATACCGGTATCGGTATCTCGCCGGATAAGCGCGACCGTCTGTTTCAGCCCTTCTCCCAGCTTGATTCATCGATGACCCGGAAGTATGGAGGCACCGGCCTTGGCCTTGCCATCTGCAAATCGCTGGTAGGCATGATGGGGGGCGAAATCCGGGTGGAATACATGGAAGAGAAGGGAGCCGCCTTCGTGTTCACGATTGTGGCGGGACTCCCGGAGGATGACCCGGGCGGAGGCAGCCAGCCGGAGAAGAAAGAGACCGAAGTCCCGCTTCGCAAGGAAAGCAAAGGCGAAGGGGAAGGCAAAGTGCTTATCGTCGAAGATCATCCCATCAATCAGAGGCTGATGATCAGCATGCTGGAGAAACTGGGCGTGAAGGCGGACGTAGCCGAGGACGGCCGTCAAGCGGCGGACATGGCGCTGTCCCGTCCGTACAAGCTGATATTTATGGACCTCCAGATGCCCCGAATGGACGGACTTGCGGCTACGCGGGAGATTCGCCGGAGACACAAGCGGGAATTCGGATCTCCCGTTATTATCGCCATGACGGCCAATGTCATGGACGGCATTCAGAACCGCTGCCTGGCCGCCGGCATGAACGATTATATCAGCAAGCCGCTCAAGCTGAGCAGTATCAAACAGATTATATCCCGCTATTCCGGCGAGGAGAGCCTGGATCACGACCGGGATACCACGTATAATCCCGCCTGATCCAGCGGTTACCAGGGAATGAAGACCGATTTTTTTGTTTCAAAACCATGCCTTAAGGGTTATTGGTAAAGAAAACATTTATCAGGAGAGAATGTCTATGAATACAAATAAGAGTGAGAAGTTTCATGCTACGACCAAGACCGAAGGCAGTGTCTGCACAGTCTACTTAAGCGGAGAGCTGGATTTGTCGGTTGCTCCCGATTTCCGGCTGATTATGGAGCCGCTTGTGGGAGATACAGCGCTTGATCTTGTCATTAATATGAAAGAATTGAAGTATATTGACAGTACGGGAATCGGAATTCTCTTGTCGATCCTCAAGGCAAGACACGGGATGGATGTCAAATTCACCGTGGAGGAAGTGCCGCCGCAAATTCAGAAGCTGTTTGATATGACAGGGATCGCCAAATTTTTTGCCTCCCAAGAGAATTCCCACTAGGAAAGGACCGAACGTAGAATGAGTGATGATATACAAAAAGTGATACTTCAATTGCCGGCCAGCGCGGAATATGTCGATATTGTCAGACTCAACTTGTACGGAATCGCTTCGAAGATGGGTTTTTCGTACGAGGATATTGAAGATATGAAGGTAGCCGTTTCCGAAGCTTGCAACAATTCCGTTCTTTACGCCTATGATCAGGAGGATGGATTTGTCGATGTGATCTTTGAAGTAGGCGCCGACGCTTTGTCCATTACTGTCAAAGATGAGGGGGAGAGCTTTGACAATGTGGCATCCAGAGAACGCATCACCCTGCATGACAAGGAACTGAGCGATGTTCAGGTCGGGGGTCTGGGCTTCTATCTGATGCAGGCGCTTATGGATGAGGTAAACGTAATAAGCGAGTCGGGGAAGGGGACGGTCGTAACATTGACCAAAAGACTACATCTCAGCGAGGAGAGAGTATGAATGATAAAGTGACTCCCCCAGAGTCCATGGACGAATCCGTTTCTCTCATTTGGGAATATCAGCAGACCAAGGATAATGATATTGCCACCGCATTAATCCATAAATATGAACCTATGGTCAAAATGGCTGCAGGCAAGATCGCCCGCAACCGCCCCGACTTGTATGAAGACCTGTATCAGGTTGGCCAGATGGCTCTCATCCGTCTTCTGCAGCAGTACGATATCAGTTTAGGTATTCCTTTCGAGCCGTATGCCATGAAGAGCATGATCGGGCATATGAAGAATTTTCTCCGCGATAAATCCTGGTACATACAGGTTCCGAGACGCATCAAGGAAAAAGGTGCATTGGTTCAGCAGGCGATTGATGAACTGACCGTCAAGCTGGAGCGTTCTCCGGACGTGGGCGAAATCGCCAACTACCTGGATCTGTCGGTGGAGGAAACGGTCGAAGTGCTCGCAGGCAGGGAATGCTACCATTACGTTTCTCTCGATTCTCCGCTGTCTCAAGAGGAGACTGGCGCTACGCTGGGCGAATTGATCAGCTCGGATGCGAACGACTACGACACCGTAGAGCGCCGCATGGACCTTCAGCAGGCGCTTGGACAGCTGAAGGAGCAAGAGCAGAAGGTGCTGCTGCTGGCCTTCCAGGAAGGACAGTCCCAGCGGGCAATCGCTCAGAAGCTGGGTGTATCGCAGATGAGCGTTTCGCGTATTCAGAAGCGCGCGACTGAGAAGCTGAAGCAGATTATGTCCAATTCTTCTTACTGATATGAATGGACAAGCTGCTAACCTCACTAATTAAGGGTATGTGTTTCTCCCAAGAAGGAGGCACATACCCTTTATTAGTGTGGGGAGGCCTCAGGCGGGCTGAGTATGCGGCACGGACGCTTTAGCTGTTGGCGTCAATATATTTCTTGATCTCGGCCAGATACTCGCCGATGACCGGCACATTGACGAACAGGCTAATAATGTAGCCCAGAATACCGAGAATGATGAAAGTGCCGAGCGACAGCCCCAGACCGCGGGAAATACCGGCCATGAGGTTCGTAATGATCCGCTTTTTGGGATCGGTATAATTCTCCAGAATATCCTTGAATTCCGATTTCTCGAGCGAATCGGCGATTTTGTCCAGCCGGGCATTCAGCCGCTTCACTTCATGGCGGAGTTCAAACGGGTGGTCATCCACTTCGTAGGTTTTCGTTCTTCCAGTCAGATTTCCCATAAAGTCCCCTGCTTTCTTCCAGCCGTACCGGCTTTATTTGAATTGGAAGCCGTCGCTTCCGGTTCATGAAATGAGGCGCTATACATGCCAACAGCCAGCTGATCGCAGCTGGCTGTTGGCGGAGTAAAGATAAAGTGAAAGCTTGAAGCAGGCCGCGCCTTTAAATGGTCAAACTATTAAAATGCGCGCATTTCTTAATAAGAGGTCGATTAATAGGAAGCTTTGACCTCATCCGAGGCGTCCTTTGCTTCCTTCGAGATATCCTCGGAAGCCTCCTTGACATCTTCGCTTACCTCTGCGGAAGCGGAGCTGACGGTATCGGCTACATCTTTGCCGGTTTCCTGCAAGGTTGCGGCAATTTGCTTCTTGCTGTCGCTGACACTAGACAGGATATCGGAAGCTTTGGACGAGACGGTGCTGGCCAGATCCGACGCCTTTCCGCCAACCGTTGCAGCAATGGATTTGGTCTTGTCGCTGACCTTTCCCGAAAGCTCTTTCGTTTTATCAGTCGCCAGGCTCAGCTTATCAGACAGATCACTCCGTATTTCGCGTCCCGGCTTGGGCGCAAAGAGGAGAGCCGCAGCCGCACCGAGCAGGCCGCCGATTAAGATGCCTTTTGCAAAGGTCCCGCCGCTCTGTACCGGATATTCTGTTTCTGCTTTATTCATCACAATCACTCCTCATTAGAATAATGTAAATCTTAAATCAGGCGGCGCGTCGCAGTAGTCTGGAAATCAAACCCAGCAGGAATATAAACAGCGCCGTACCGATAATTGCCGGAATGACGGCGAAATTACCGACCACGGGGCCAAAACTGCCGAATAAGTACGCTCCGACCCAAGCGCCGATAAATCCGGCAATCATCGAACCGATGATCCCGCCGGGCATATCGCCTCCGGCGATAGCGTCACCGATAATGCCGATAACGATTGCCATTATGATACTGATGATGATCCCCCACATACGATCGCCTCCTTTGCCCTGGAAATCGGTAGTACGATGAGTTCATCTTACTTCGTATATAAACTTGGGTGTATGCGCTGAAACAGCGGAAGCGTACGGGAAAGATTGGTGAAGGATAACGGAGGAAACGGAGTGTATAGGCGCTAATATATAGAGTAAACCGTTCTTTTTGAACCTTTACAAACGGCGTCTTTTCGATGCTAGATTATATAGTTCTTTCAAAATGATGCATTCATAAACGCTCAATTCGATTCACTAATAATAGGAAACCATATAGAGAAAGAGGAGAGACCAGCATGGAGACGGTTTTGGTAAAAGAGTATCGGGCCAATCTGATGGAATGCGCCCACAGCGGGCATATTGCAATGGTGGGGGAGAACGGGGTGCTAAAAGGCTACTCGGGGGACCCCGGCTTTGTGTCCTTCACCCGTTCTTCGGCGAAGCCGCTGCAGGCGATCCCGGGCATCCGCGGCGGAATTGCCGGCAAGTACGGTCTGAGCGCGGCCGAAGTCGCCCTGATGACCGCTTCGCACCGCGGCGAGGATTACCATCTTCAGGCGCTCGAGAGCATCTCGGCCAAGACAGGCATCACGGAAAGCTGCATGATCTGCGCTTCCAGCTATCCGCTTGACGAGGGCAGCCGCGAGGAAGCCATCCGCAGCGTGGGCAAGCGGAAGCTGTACCATAACTGCTCCGGCAAGCACCTGGGTCTGCTGTCTTACAGCAAATCCAAAGCGCTGCCGCTGGAAAGCTATGCGCAGCCGGACCATCCGGTTCAGCAGGAGGTTCTCCGGACAGTCGCCTATATGGCGGGCCTGTCCCCCAAAGACATCAGCCTGGGAACGGACGGCTGCGGACTGCCGGTGTTCGCGCTGCCTCTGACCGCGCTGGCCCATGCTTATTTAAAGCTCTCCTGCCCCGAGCTGATCGAAGATATCGCGACGAGAGAAGCCGTTAAGCAGATTACCTCGTCCATGCATGCCCATCCGGAAATGGTGGCCGGTTACGGGCGGCTCGATTCCCTGCTGCTGGAGGACGACAATATTGTAGCCAAGGGCGGATTCAAGGGCGTATACTGCTTCGGGCTGCGGAGCGAGCGTCTCGGATTTGCCTTTAAAATTCTGGACGGCTCCGAGGAAGAGTGGGGGCTCATTGTTCGCAGCATTCTGGAGCAGATCGGGTACAGCAACCGGGCGACGATAAGCAAGCTGGAGGCCGCCTTCCCAAATGAAATTGTGAATGACGAGGGCATGCATGTGGGCCGCGCGGAAACGGTGTTCAAGCTTGAGCTTATCTAAAGGGAAGCGTGATTGAGCCTGACGCGGAAAGGGTAAAAAATACATAATTAAAGCGCCTATTTACTAGATTCAAAGGTTTGCCTTTGCCGAAGGGCGAGGGGAGCTTCCTACATCTTTGGAGGTGCGTAATTATGATTAAAGTGGTGACTTCCGCGGAAAGGCATACTTCAAATAGAGAGTGGATACACAGCGAATTCAGCTTTTCTTTTGCCGATTATGACGACCCAAGCAACGCCCATTTCGGCTGTCTGCTGGCCCATAACGATAATGAGCTTAAGCCGGGGAAAGGCATGCACAGGCATCCCCATCATGACCTGGAAATCATTACGTATGTCGTATCGGGGACGCTGCGGCATGAGGATGACCTTGGCAACAAGGCCGATCTTCAGGCGGGCTCGGTTCAGGTGATGAGCGCGGGAACGGGAATCAGCCATTCGGAGACGAATCCGTCCGGGACGGAGAATGTCCGTTTCCTGCAGATTTGGCTGCTGCCGAATCGGGCGGGGCTTCCGCCCAAGTGGGACGCCAAGTATTTTCCGCCGGATTCAAGACGGAACACCCTCCTTCCGGTAGCTGCCGGGAATGGAGCCGACGGCGCACTGACCATACATGAGAATGCCGTCGTCTATTTGGCTACACTTGAGACCGGCAGAGAGATCATCCATCCGCAGAGGGAGGAACGGCGGACCTATGTGTTCCTGATCGATGGACATGCGGAAATCAGCTGCTCCGACGGCCATTTCCAATTGAGGCCCGGCGATGCGGCCCGTATCCGCAAATGCTGCGAGCTGAAGATTAAGGGAATGAGCAGCGGCGGCGCGGAGCTTATTTTAATCGATTTGCCTTGACAACAGGACCGGAATATTTAAGGTCGACACGTAAAAAACAGGCCCCCTGTCATCGAACCCCGTTTGCACGGATCGATCACAGGGGGCCTGTTCCCTTATCAAAGGCTCCTACTTCCGCAGGCGTCCCAGTTCGGAGACGAGAGCCTCCACCTGAGCAATGCTGAGCCGGTCGCTGTCCATAACGACTTCGTAGATGTCCCGGATATCTTCATATTTGTCCAGCGAGAAGGCGGAAGACTGCATCGCGGCGGCGCTGGCCATTTTCAGCTTGGTCTTGATGCCTTCGATCATATATTCAATATTGCCCTCTGTCGGCTTCGTCAAATCCATGATGTTCTCGTTCATCCTTTCTTTTGCATTAATCTATGTATTTTACCACGATTGGCGCCGCAGACACTATATTTTGTCCCCGAAATTAATTTCATGTAAAATGGATGGAACCAAAGTTTAAGAACGAGGGGGAATGCAGGGCATGGCAATCAGGGAACAAGGGCCCGGGGGCGGAAAAAGAAAGATGGCTGCCGACGGCCTGACGGCTTTTTTTCGCGAAATCCGCGAACGGCATACACCGGGCGAAGTGACCTTCCTGTGCGTCGGTACCGACCGGTCCACCGGAGATTCGCTCGGTCCGCTTACGGGAAGCCGGCTGCTCGAATACGGATTTCCCCACGTGGTCGGCACGCTGCCATCTCCCTGTGATGCGAATAACCTGACGGAGAGAATTGCTGAAATTCCCTTGGAGCATGTCGTTATTGCCATTGACGCCTGCCTTGGTCCGCTCGCGGCCGTCGGTCATTATTTCGTTTCGATGGAACCGCTGCATCCAGCCAAGTCGGTAGGAGGGCTTCTCCCGGCAGTAGGCCATTACAGCTTGGCCGCCGTCGTGGACGCGAACGGACCGAAGCCGTACCGGACGCTTCAGACAACGCCGCTGCACCGGGTGATGGGCATGGCCGGAACGATTGCCGCGGCGGCGGCCGAGGGCTTCGGAATCTCCCGTTGAAGGCGTTTCAATCCTGCCCGTTTAGCTTAAATAAAGATTACCGGTCAGGTACATATAAGAAGAAAGAAGGATGCTGTCATGGAAACGGTGCGTTGTGAAGGAATTCCTATATGTTACAGCGATCAAGGACAGGGTGAAGTCCTTGTTCTGCTTCACGGTTTCTGCGGCAGCTCGGAATATTGGGAGAAGGTCATTCCGATTTTGCAGGGAAGCTACCGTGTTATTGCCCCCGATCTCCGCGGGCACGGTTCTTCCGATGCGCCGCTTGGCGCCTATACCATTGAACAAATGGCCGATGACGTTCTAACTCTGTTGGATGCGCTGGACATCCCCAAAGTTACGCTGCTGGGCCATTCGCTTGGCGGTTATGTCACCCTTTCGTTCGCGCAGCGATATGCGTCGCGCCTCAATGCCTTCGGCCTGATCCACTCCACGGGCTATCCGGACAGCGATGAAGCGAAGGAGAAGCGGCTCCAGGCTGTTGCTGCCATCCAGTCGAAAGGCATTACGGACTTTGTGGACGGGTTCGTGCCCGGACTGTTTGCGCCCGAGACGGTGAAGTCCTCGCCAGCGCTGCTGCAGCGGGCCCGGGAAATCGGCTATAAGACGCCGCCTCAGGGCGCGGTGGGAGCCGCTTTAGCCATGCGGAAACGTCCCGACCGGCGCGATGTAATCTCGGCAAGCGGGCTGCCGGTGCTGCTTGTGGGAGGAGAGAAGGACGGCCTTGTCCCGCTGGAGAAGACTTTTACGGCAGATACACCGAACGTAACGAAGGTTGTCATTGTCCGGGCCGGCCATATGAGCCTGTTTGAGGAACCCGAGCAGCTTGCCGATGTGATCAAGGATTTTGCCGCCGTATTGGTAAAATAACTAAAAGAGGGCGCATGCCCTCTTTTTCGAAATATCAGATAGTATAAGCTTCGCGCCTATCCTTAACCTGATATTTTTACGAGAAACGGATGCCTTCCTCTTCCAGAGGACGGCGAAGCCGTTTCTTCTTATGTACCCGCTGATTGGTTTGACCTAAGGCTCGCTCCCAATCCCGCCCGGGTTATTATGCGATACATCGAATCCCTGTATCCGCCCCGGATAACCGCTCCCCTGTCACTGGAACCGCCGGATGGAAGGAATGCACAGTACCAGAAGAATGGCGGCTATGCCAAGCCCGGAGAAGATGGCGATGGTCGGGATCCCTCCGATCCAATCGGCCGTCCAGCCCACCACAATAAAGCCAACCGGCAGCAGCGCGAAGGAGCCCATCATATCCAGACTCGCCACGCGTCCGAACGCTTCCTGGGGCACCAGATCCTGCAGGCTGATTTCCCAGATCATCGAAAAGAGCATGATGCCGAAGCCCTCCAGGGCGAACAGCGCGATTGCGGCTCCTGCGGTCTGCGCAAAGCTGAGCGAGAGCAGTGCGAGTCCGCTGATCAGGGCGCCGCCGTAAGCGATAAGCCCCCGATGGTTCCACTGGCTTCTCATGCCGAGCAGCAGGCCCGCAATAATGGCGCCCACCCCCGAAAAGGTTACGGCAAGCCCGTACAGATAAGGCTCCCAGCTGTGATGCACCTTGAACAGCCAGGGAATCAGCACGCTCGTTACCCCGGTGAAGCAGATGTTAATAAAACAAAAAGCCAGAATCGTAATCCACAGCCACGGATGACCGCGCAAAATCGCGAGGCCTTCCTTGAAGTCCTCCTTCCAGTGAACGGAGCGGCGGATCGCCGTTTCGCCAAGCCGGGACCGGCCCCCGAGCGCCTTCCGCAAATACAGCATACAGACCATGGAGATCAGGTAGGTGAAAGCGTCGATGCCGAAGCCCAAGCCCGCCGACCAATGCGTAATGAGCAGACCGCCCAGCGCAGGGCCGATCAGACGCGCCGCCTGAGTCGTCACTTGGGACAAGGAGTTGGCGGCGATACGGATGTCCGGCGTGAACACGGAAGCGCGGACGGCGGCGTAGGCGGGCTGAAACAGGCCGTCCAGCAACCCGTAGCCGCCCACCAGTACGAGTAGAAGGGGGATACTCAGCAGATGCATAAGCGCCAGAAAGGCTGTTGCGGCCATGATCAGGAACCGCAGAATATCCGCTACCAACATGATTTTGACCCGGTCAACCCGATCGACAATATGTCCGGCAAAAGGGAGCATCAGCACATTGGGCAGCATATACACGGCCATGACAATGCCCATGGTGGCCGAGGATCCGGTCAGCGAATAGACAAGCACCGGCAGAATGACCATCGTAATCGAGCTGCCCAGGAAAGAAATCAGATGGCCGAGCCATAAAAAAGGAAATGCCCGCGACTGCGCAAAAGGCGCCGCAAACCTCCGCAGCGGACTGGATGCCGAAGGTTTGGCTTTTTCCGATTCAAGAGGCATCATGGCTGGTCACCTCCGTTTCCATTCCCGTCACCGGAAGGGGGAAGGAGCTGTCCGATGATCATTTCAACCCCGTACTCCTCGCCATGAGTCGCTTTGGCTTCCCATTGACCAATGAGCTGCATGACCTCCTGCCGGAAAAGAGCCAGCTCCTCCTCGGACAAGCTGAGTCTTGTTGTGAAGTGCTCTACGGTATCCTCCTTGCGGAATCCGAACCCGCTGAAGCTCGGGGAGCGGAACCAGGTCGCCTTGGATCGGTAGAACTTCTGCATAATTCCGCCTGCGGCTTCCGTCCGCACAAGCTCCAGCAGTCCGCCTTCGAACAGCTTTTGAATATGGTAATGAATATTGCCGGGCGTCTTGCCCAATTTCTCGGCCACCTGCTTCGAGGTCAGGGGATCGCCTGCGAGCGCGTGCATGATCTTAATGCGAAGCGCGCTCTGCAGCAGCTTCTCCTGTTCGCCGGAGATGGGCAGGGCAGATTCCGGCTTGCCGGGTACCAAGTTATTGCGCATAGGTTGAGCCTCCTGCCATTTTTGATCTGGTTAACAGTACGATCTGGAATCCAGATCAATCTTGATTACAGATTAATGGAAGCTGGACCGTAATGTCAATCATCGGATTTACAAGGAATGGTTATAGCATTCATTTACAGCTTCCGGAACCGGACTATCGCCACTAGGCGGGCAGCGCGGTGGAATTACGCAGAGGAATGGTTTAAGATAGGGCGTGAACCTATGCTGCGGAGGAGGCGAAAGAGATGTTCCGTAGGGATTACATCGTCCGGATGATTGAAGATATGACGGGAATGATCGCCAAAGTATTCACTCTGAAACAGGAGCGCAAGACTACTGAAGCGTTATGGGAAGTAGACGAGCTGCTGAACAAGCATTTCCGGTTGAACTCCCGGCTGCTGAATTCGCTGTCCGTGGAGGATATTATCGAGATATTCCGCCTTGGCGGAGGAATAGAGGCCGACAAACTTCAAGGGATGGCCCGCTTGCTGTATGAAGAAGGAAGCATATACGCATCTGCCGGCAATCTTCCCGAAACGCTGCCCCGGCTGATGAAGGCACTGCACCTTTACCTGTACGCTGCGCTTCACGGCGCCGACCGCGAGCTGCTGGGATTGCCGCAGGAGATTGATGATTGTTTGCGGGATGTGGAGGCTTACCGTCTTCCGGCAAAGACCGAGCGTCTGCTTATGTCCTATATGGAATCTATCGGGCGCTACGGCAAGGCTGAGGATTCGCTGTACCGTCTGATGGAGCATGGGGAGGCGACCGCGAAGGAAGGCGAGGAGCTGTATGACCGACTGCTTGAGCAAGATCCCGGTGAGCTGGAACGGGGCAATCTTCCTTTGGAAGAAGTCAGACAGGGCCGGCAGGAATGGCTCGAATTAAACCGGCAGACAAAGGAGACGGGTGTATAATGAGCGTTCCCATTTATATCGTCGATGCTTTTACCGAGCATGCTTTTGGAGGCAATCCGGCCGCGGTCTGTCTGCTGGAACAGCCGGCTTCCGAAGAGTTCATGGCGCGGACGGCTGCTGAAATGAATCTGTCGGAAACGGCGTTTCTGTGGCCGGAGAACGGAGGGTACCGGCTGCGCTGGTTTACCCCGGCGGCCGAGGTGAAGCTGTGCGGGCATGCCACGCTCGCAAGCGCCCATACCCTCTGGGAGACCGGACGCCTTCCGCGCGACAAGCGGGCGGAATTCCATACGCTGAGCGGCCTGCTTACGGCGGAGCAGAGTGAAGGTGGAATTACGCTTTGCTTCCCCGCCTACGAGCTGATCCCCGCAGAGCCGATTCCGGGGCTGGCCGCCGCGCTGGGAGCGGAAGAGGGAGATATTAAGGAAGTATTTTTCTATGCCGATAACGCGCTGGTCCGCCTCCGGGACGAATCTACGGTAAGGAGCCTTAGCCCGGATTTTGCCGCGCTGAAGAGCCTGCCGCCCCGCGCCGTTGCGGTAACCGCCGATGGAGGCGGGGAGGGCATTGACTTTGTCTCCCGTTTCTTTGCCCCGGGCATCGGCGTGAACGAGGACCCGGTAACCGGCTCCGCGCATACGGCTCTGACCCCTTTCTGGGCGGAGAGGCTGAAGCGCCTGGAGCTGACCGCTTATCAGGCCTCCCGCCGAGGCGGCGTACTCAAGCTGAAACTAAGCGAAGACAAGGTCTTTCTGACCGGGCAGGCCGTGACAGTGGTCAGCGGATTGTTCCATGCCCGTCCCTAGCGGAAATCCATGGAGGAATCAAGTATTTGCCGCCAAGACGACTTTGTCTCCATTTTATTATTTGAAAGCGGGTTATGATTGTGGAATCCCTGAATACTCTCATTGAACGCATAATTGAAGACCGTACCCTGATTACGGGAACCCTGAGCCAGCTTCGCAAAAAGGAAGGCGCCACGTATACCAAAGTAGGCGTCAAGCCCGTGCAGCTCAAAAACGGACTGCATTACCAGTTTGCCTACTATACCGGCACTCAGGTGGAGCACCGGAATATGCCCGCGGAATCCGCGGCGGATGAGCTGTCATCGCTCCTGGGCGATACTTTCCGGCAGGGACTGCTCTGTACGGCGGAAGCGGATTACCAGGTGCTGATCAGCAAAAAGCAAAAAGCGACGGTCCTCACCAAACCGCCAACGAAAAAAGCGGTCGCCGACCTCTCCCATAACCGGCGCAAGCAATATGTGCTGGAGGAGGGTGAGCCGGTGCCGTTTCTGATCGAGCTTGGCATTATGAGCGACAGCGGCAAAGTGCTCGCCAAGAAATACGACAAGTTCCGCCAGATCAACCGGTTCCTTGAGATGGTCGAGGACGTGCTGACTTCCCTGCCGCAGGGCAGGCCGCTGACGATCGTCGATTTCGGCTGCGGCAAATCGTATCTGACGTTTGCGCTGTATCACTATTTGGCCATCCGGGAAAAACGGGAGCTGAGCATTGTCGGACTCGATCTTAAAGCCGATGTCATTGCGCATTGCAGCGCTCTTGCGGTCAAGCTGGGCTATGACAAGCTTCGTTTTCTTGTCGGCGACATTGCCGATTACAACGAGCTGGACCGGGTCGATATGGTCGTCACGCTGCATGCCTGCGATACCGCGACCGATGCGGCGCTGGAAAAAGCGGTCCGCTGGGGCGCCTCCGTCATCCTATCGGTTCCCTGCTGCCAGCACGAGCTGTTCGCCCAGATAGACAATGAAATCATGGAGCCGCTGCTGTCGCACGGCATTCTCAAGGAGCGCTTCTCGGCGCTTGCGACCGACGCGATCCGGGCGAAGCTGCTGGACCTGATGGGCTACCGCACCCAGCTGCTCGAATTTATCGACATGGAGCATACGCCCAAAAATATTTTGATCCGCGCCGTCAAAAGCGGCAGCGGAGACAGCGGCGCCAAATGGCGCGAATATGCGGCGTTTCGGGATTTTTTGGGCGCGAAGCCATATCTGGAGCGCGCATGCGCCGATCTGCTTCCGGGGGAAGCCGAGTCAAGGAGCAATTGAAATCGGCGAAAAATCATATCCGCCGATCAGCCAATAACTGGTTATGAAACGGGCAGTCTTCCGAATAGGAGGGCTCCCGTTTTTTGCTGCGGCCAGCGGTTCCCTACCAACGATTGCAAGAGTTCTTGCAGATAAAAAGGCTATTCGGCTGCTATTACATGTCTCCATCACTTGGCGCAATCCGAAGCGGAAGCTTGGACTGTCTTTTTCCTCCAATAATAAATAGCGCCTATGGGAAACCGGCGTCCTTGGAAATTAAAAGGGAAAAACCCCCCTCCAATTTCAACAAATCAGTTCCTTTCCAGGGGTGAAATGGAATTTCTCCCGCTTATTCCGGAGGAAATGGAGATGTACGAGGTATTAGTCCAAATAAAAGGGAGGAATAGAGCTAGTATAAAAAGTGGACACCTCGTTAAGAGAAAAAGATAATAGAGTTATCTAAGGAGGTGTTCACATGAGTGAACCACGGAAACAGTATAACGAAGAGTTCAAGAAACAAACGGTAAAGTACCTGCAGGAGCAAACGAAGTCGGTAGAGGACATCGCTCTGGAGCTGAATATTCCTGTGAAGACCCTGTATGCCTGGAAGGCGAAATACCGCGAGTTTAAGAACGAGCCTATCGCCAGCCTGGATCGAGTCCGCGAACTGGAGCAGCTGCTGAAAGAAAAAGAACGTGAACTTCACGAAAGCCAGCAACGTGCTGCCGATGCGGAGGAGGAACTGGCCATCGTAAAAAAAGCAGTGCACATCTTCAGCAAACCAAAGAACTGAGATTTCAGTTTGTGGAAGATCATCGCTCCGAGTTCCCTTTGGAGAAGATGTGCAAAGCACTAGGTGTCTCCCGGAGCGGCTACTACACCTGGCGCAGCCGAAAACCCAGCGAGCGAGTGCGGCGCANGGTGCGGCTGTTAAAGCGGATCACGTATCATTTCAACGATTCACAGCAGCGTTATGGTGCGCCCAAGATTGCACATCTTTTGCGCCAGGAAGGCGAAACCGTCACCGAACGTACCGTCGGCCTATACATGCAAGAACTCGGATTCCGTGCCTGTGTCAGCCGTACCTTCAAGGTTCAAACCACCGACTCCAATCATGATTTGCCGATCGCTCCAAACCTCCTGAACCAGCAGTTTCACGTGGAGAAACCCAATAAAGTATGGGTAGCCGACATTACGTATATTCCATGCCGGGAAGGCCGCCTGTATCTAGCCAGTGTGCTGGACTTATGCACCCGTGAGATCGTAGGCTGGCGTCTGAGCGACCGGATGAACACCGATCTCGTCCTGGGCGCCCTAAAGGATGCCCACCTTGCCAAGAGACCTAAAAAAGGACTGATCCACCATTCGGATCGAGGAAGCCAGTACGCGTCCGAAGATTACCGAAAACAGCTCAAGACTTACCGTATGATCACCAGCATGAGCCGCAAAGGAAACTGCTACGATAATGCTTGCATGGAATCTTTCCATAGCATCCTGAAAAAGGAGCTCATTTACTGCAAGCGATTTAGAACGAAACAGCAGGCCTACGATGAGATCTACCGATACATTGAGTTTTTTTATAACCGCAAACGAATCCATGGTGCACTAGGGTACCTGTCACCGATTCGCTTTGCTGCTCGGTTCAATAAGAGAAAAGCAAGCTAAAGGGTGTCCACTTTCTTGACAGAGGTCCAGAATTCCCGTTTATCTCTGAAATATAGGTTTTCCCCTTGAATAAGATGGAGTTTTTCCTGCTTATTTTCTGGCGTAGGGCCTGCACCGGATCAAAAAGGTTTCCCTCCGGGAAAAACCGGTAAGAATGATGCTAATTAATCATTTGGGAGACAGGGCGATGCGAAAAAGCGGCGGGTACAATGGGCGCGCTGTGAAGTTAGAGTTGAGAGACCTTTGCGCGGTGATGGCGGCTGGGCTTGTTGCAGCCGCCTGTCTGAAGCGGGGACTGTTTTTCTCCGAGGATGGGTATCCTGTTCTAACTATATGGTTCTTGCTGTGCGGAGCCGCCGCGGCCAGCCTGCTTTCTGGGGGAGATACGCGGCGGAGTGTATTCCGGCCATACTGGCGGGCTGCCGGTGGCGGAGCCGAAAATTCCGGGCAGTCCCTCAAAGGAACGAGGAAGCGGGCGGACAAGGAAAGAGCTTTGGACCACGGCTGTGATGCTGGGCGGGCCCTCTGCGATGATCATTCTGTACGCGGCCGCCTGGATCAGAGGTCCTTTATCCGCGCAGGGCACGATGAACGAGCTGCTGCGCTGGAGCGGCTACGCAAGCTTCGCCATCCTGGTATGGACGGCCGCATCCAGTGTCAGCGCCGCCCGTATCCTCCGGGCGGCATGGCCATGCGGCGGGCATGGTGTTATGCTGGAGCGGACTGCTGGCCTTCTTCGGGGCGCTGCCGATCCCGTACGCAGTATTGCACAGCGCTTCGCCCGAAGTCAGCACCTCGGGTGCAAGGCTCGGCGGGCTGCTGCAGTATCCGAACGCCTTCGGCGCGGCGATGGCGGTATTTCTGCTGGAGCGTCTGTTCGCGGCTGCTCAAGGGTACACCGATTCGAGCACCGAGCGGTTCGGACGGAAGAGCGAAGCCGGAGGCGCTGTGCTTTCTTCCCGGAGAGGCGAGGGGCTTGCCCGGAAGGCACGGGCCGGGGAAGGCCTCCCTTCGGGTCGGACCGGTAGTGGCCGCCCGGGCTTCAGCGGGCGGGGCGGAGAGACGCTGCCGACCCATCTGGCGCCTGTTGGCCGCGGCACACCGGCCAACAGGCCACTTCGCGGCGAGCTGCTTCGCCTGGCGCCGCTGTTCCCGTACGCCGCCGCGCTGCTCCTCAGCGAGTCGCGCGGCGCGTGGCTGGCGGCGGCCTGCGCCGCGGCCGCCGCCCTGCCCTTGCAGCGGCGCCTCGCCCTGCCGCTGCTTGCCGCCGGCGCCGCCCCCCTCGCGGCGGCGGCGCTGCTCTGCCGCGGGCTGGCCGCCCTGCCCGCGGCTCCCTGGCCCGGCCTGCCGCTGCTGGCCGGGCTCTGGGCCGGCGCACTGGCCGCCGGCCTGTGGCTGGGCCGCCGCGCGCAGTATGCGGCCGGCCGGGGACGCGCCGCCGCGCTGGTGCTGGCGGCGCTGGGCTGGACGGCATGCGGAGCCGCCGTCCTGGCGCTTGCGAGCGCGCGGGGAATGGGACCGTCCTCGACGGTCGCCGCGCGCGGGCTGATGTACCGCGACGCCTTGCGGTTCGCGGCGAAGGCGCCCTGGCTGGGCCAAGGCGGGGAGACCTGGCGCAGCGCCTGGCTCGCTATCCAGTCCCGCCCCTATGTAGGCAGCCAGGTGCACAGCGGATACCTCGATCTCCTCCTGAACACCGGAGTCATCGGGACAGCGGCTGCCGCCGTAAGCCTCGCGGCGGCGGGATGGCTGATCAGCGCCCATTCCCGGCGGCTCTTGTCCCCGTTTCTGGTTATCGTCCTGCATGGCGCCGTCGATTTCGACTGGAGCTACAGCCTGTTTGGGCTGCTGCTGTTCTGGCTGCCCGCGCTGGCCCGGGCTGATGCTGTCACTGCCTACGGTCATTCCTGCCGGCGTCTATCCGCATTAACTCGGCCGGCAGCGGTTTTTCCGGCAAAGCTGCTCCCTGCAAAGCTTCTCCATGCCTGGCGCCGGTCCAGAACGCTTTCAACCACGAAGCCTCAGCCTGCGAATCATTTACGAGGTAAATCTTTAGCCTCGAATCTTTTGCCAATGAAATATTTACCGGGTAAATCTTTCATCTCGAAGCATCGGCTTGGAGATTCTTTACCTGCTGAATACTTAGCCTCGGAGTATCTGACTGTGGAACATGTTTCCGCCGGCAGGAAAGACGGCTGCCATAACCTGTACCTGCTTGTCCGAAAGCTGGCGGCCACCGGAATCTGCGTCCTGATGCTTGCGCTCACCCTCCTGTCTTTCCGCGCTTACCGGAGCGAGGCGCTGTACCGCGCGGCGTCATCGGCGCTCCAGGCGCCGGAGGCGATTTCACTGCTGGAACGGTCGCTTGCCTGGAACCCGTTGTCTCCGAAGAGCGCCTTGGCCCTATCTACTTTTGTTGAGCCGGAGGAGAGGGAGGAGATATTAGCGGCAGGCCTGCGCTATTCGCCGATAAACCCTGCATTAACCTGGGCCATGGCCGAAGCCGTCTCGGAAGTAGGGACTCCGGAGGAAGCCTTGTACTGGCTGGTCCGGGGACAGCGGCTGGATGTGTTTAATTCCGTTAAACGAACGGAAGCTGCAAGCTTAATGCTGGTGAAGGGAGAGCGTTATCTGGCTGAGGGAGACGCGAAAAATGCGCTGCGCTGCGCGGAAATGGGAGAAGAGCTGCTGAGGCAGTATGTTTGGCTTGCGGGTGAAACAGCGGGAAACGCCGGACATAATGACCGGAATTTTCGTTTTACAGCGGGGGCCCGCGCTCTTTACGAACAAACGGAAGCCCTGAAGCGGGAAGCCTCAGGGCTGAAGGGGAACGGCAGGGGGGAGGGCGCCTATGCTTTTAGACGACGGTAATCCGCCCACGAGTATACACACGGGATCACGACGGCAATCAGCAGCGCGAAGATCATGGTATAGGTGAACCATTTTTCCGGAAGAAATGTGCTGATAATGATAACGAGGCCTGCCACAGACCAGAGCGCACCGGCGAGACGGTGGGTCCTGCGCCACACTTCCGGACTGGCCAGCGTCCAGGGCGTCTTCACGCCGAGGAAGTAGTTGTCCTTCACCTGCGGCAAATAATTGCCGATGACGAGCAGCGCCGCTCCGAGCACGATAATGGCGACTCTGGAGCCTTGCAGGGAGATGCCGAGCCCGTATAATACGGAAACAGCAAGCGCGGAGTCGAAGATCAGGGACACGGCCAGCCGGATCATCGCATGGGCATTCTCGAATTTGGTGTAACGCTCTTTTTTTGGATCAAGGGAACGCGTAATCTGCATCAATACCGGCAGCAGCACTCCAAGACCGCCAAACAGCAGAATGACCGAGCTCTTTTTCCAAAATTCATCGAACTCTCCTGATGCACCAATATGGGCCGGGAGCTGTGCAGGCAGACGGTTATAATTGACCAGAGCAAAGCCGACTGTAATCAGACCCGCCGCAACGGCCAAAGTGTCCTGCCATTTCCATTTGAAATTTTCCATCTCTTCATCCTCCTAAGAGTGGGCGGGAGTGTCGTCATCCGAGTCCGCCGATTTTGAAATTTCCTGCTTTTTTGTGTTCCCTTTTTTGTCCCGGGTGCCGTCTGTCAGCTCCAGCAGCCAGCTCAGCACCTCATCCAGAACAGTGGTGTTCAGCGTATAGCGGATAAACTGGCCCTGCCTCTCGTCCTGCACGAGTCCCGCAGTTTTAAGCGCGTTCAGATGGTGGGAAATGCTCGGTTTGGACATGTTGAAAAATTCCGCGATTTCCCCTGCGGTCCGGTCTTTGTCGCGCAGCAGACGGATGATTTGCCGGCGGGTAGGGTCGGCCAGCGCTTTGAAGGATTCATTCATGTTATCGGCGACCTTTCGATATTTAGATAATTGTTTAAATATATAATAGTTTAGGACAATCCATCATGTCAATGACAGAAGTTCCATTCCCGCCGGCCAAACTAGAAGTCGCAAGCGTCACTATGCTAGAATAGGCTCATAGAAACCTACTGCATAGACAAGAATGCGGGCAAGGGTCCGGGTTATACATAGGGCGCACTGACGGCATTCAGCAAAAACGGGAGGGAGGAACCAAAGTTGCACGTCATTTCAGATGTGGTCTCGCAGCTGTTTGAATGGATTCAAAGTTTGGGGTACATCGGTATTATGATTGGGCTTATGATTGAAGTCATCCCAAGCGAGATCGTCCTGGCCTACGGCGGTTATCTGGTTCATTTGGGAGAAATTAATTTTTTCGGGGCCGTTCTCTTCGGTACGATTGGCGGGGTAGTGGCCCAGATTTTCGTGTACTGGATTGGCCGTTACGGCGGAAGGCCGGTGCTCGAGCGGTACGGCAAATACATTTTAATCAAAAAGCACCACATCGATCACGCGGAAGCCTGGTTTGAGAAGTACGGCACCGGCGTTATTTTTACGGCCCGCTTTATTCCGGTTGTACGGCATGCCATTTCCGTTCCGGCGGGGATTTCGCGTATGCCGATCTGGCGGTTTATTATGCTGACGACGCTGGCCGTCATTCCCTGGAGCGTTTTGTTTGTTTATCTCGGCATGACTCTGGGTGAAAATTGGGAGAATATTGATGAAACAGCCGCCGCGTATACGCATGAAATCATCATCGGCGCGATTGCGCTGATCGTGGTTTATTTTCTGTTCAAGTGGCTTCAATCCAAAAAGAAAAGAGGTAATGCGGCATGAAGCAAAATCTCGCCTCCAAATTCGGACAGGGACTGTCGCCCCGTCAATTCGTGGAGGGCATGACCAAGAACCAGCAGGCGTTTGAATCCTGGTATGAGGCTTTTTCCTGGCAGGACGAGAGCGACCGGGAGTTTTTTGAAAGCCTTAACCACCGCGACGATCTGCGCTCGCTTATCCTGGCCGCCGACTGGTGCGGCGACGTCGTCCGCAATGTGCCTGCCGTATTCCACATCCTGGAGACGGCGGGAATCCGGACAGAAGTACTCATTCTGGAAGAAAATCAGGATGTGATGGACGATTATCTGACCATGGGCGGACGTGCGGTGCCGATCGTCATTATTGCGGATACGGGCGGACATGTGCTTGGACACTGGGGTCCGCGGCCGCAGCATGTGCAGTCGCTGATGAATAATTTCAAGAGAGAGAACCCGGACCGCGAGGCTCCGGACTATGAGGCCAAAATCGCGGAGGTCCGCAAGGCGATGGGCCAGGCTTACGGGGAGGGAACGGAATATCAGGCCGTGATCGCGAAGGAATTGCGCGAACTGATTTCCGGATTTTAAGCCATGCTGAACATTCGAAGCTTTAATCTCGGTCCATTGCAGACCAACGCCTATCTGTTGACGGGAACGGACCCCGCCAAAGGCATTATTATTGATCCGGGCATGAACCCGGCCCCGCTGGTGCGGGCCATTCAGGACATCGAAATCGAAGCGATTCTGCTGACGCATGCTCATTTTGACCATATCGGCGGCGTCGACGAGATTCGCAAGCTGAAGAATTGCCCGGTCTATCTCCACGCCCTGGAGAGCGATTGGCTGACAAGCGCCAAGCTGAACGGCTCTCTTATGTGGCCGAACGTATCGCCTCCGATGACGACGGACCCCGCCGAGTTCGATCTGGACGAGGGCCAGACCCTTGAGCTGATAGGGAATACCTTCCGCGTCTTCCACACGCCGGGGCATTCTCCGGGAAGCGTAAGCTTTTTGTGCGGAAACGACTTGTTCGCCGGCGATGTGCTGTTCCGGCTGAGCGTTGGACGGACGGATCTGCCTGGCGGAAAAGAGCGTGATCTGCTGGATTCCATCCAGAACAAGCTCTTCAAGCTGGACGACGATGTGACTGTGCACCCGGGTCACGGTCCGAAGACGAGAATCGGCTTTGAGCGCGCGAACAATCCTTATGTATCTTGACGGATTGCGTCGGCAATCGACAAAAAGCGAGAAACAGGCTGGACAAAAGACTACAAACTTGCTACAATGATGTTAATTGAATGTAACATTTACCTTGCGAAGCACGCAGACTGTGGAATCATCCCGGTTTGCGTTCTTTTTTTTGTCTTGAATGGGGGATAAAGGGTGAACGGAGGAGCTTTAGTTGAAGAGCAGGATGCGCTATCTTTTGGACTCTGGGTACCATGATAATCGAATCGAAGCTGCCGGAGAGAAGAATGGGCCGGACCGCCAACGGGTTGGCTCCCGGGATGAAGAGGCGGAGATAATTGGACGATGCCATATCCGGGAGGATGCTGCCCGATATTACGACGCCTCGGAGCGCTTACCTCAAGAGATGCTCAAGAGCGAATCGACTTCACCTCCGAGGGCCATTCCTTTGTTCTGGAGTTTCCCGAATGGAAGGGGAGCGAAGCAGCCGTGGAGACGCAGGCTGTGGGAGCACAGGAGAGATGAGCTGTAAATTTTTTTTCACATGCCTTTGAACGATCTCTTCGGGCCAAACGTATTACATATGAATAAAAAATAACGGCGGGAGAACCGATGAGCGACGAGGAACTTGGATTGATCCGCCAGGCGCAGCATGGTGACCGTCTTGCGCTGGCGCAGCTGTTTCAGAATCACTATTCCTTTCTGTACAAATATTTGCTGAAGGCGACAATGGATCCTCAGGTGGCTGAAGACATCACTCAGGATACGATTGTCAGATGCATGGAGAAGATGGCTTCCTACAACGGTTCGTCCTCGTTCTCCTCCTGGATGATTACGATTGCTACCCGGCTGTATATCGACAGGATGAGGCGGCGCAGCCGTGAGAGAGAATGGATTCGGCGCGAGCAGGGCATTCGGTCCATCCGCTGGCAGTTTGAAACCCAGGGCGAAGAGTGGAGCAATGTGCTGGACTCCTTGTCCCGGGTCCCTTCGCCCCAGCGGATTTCCCTGCTGCTCAAGCATTATTACGGCTACAGCTATGCGGAGATCGGCCGGATTCTCGGCATCCCGGAGGGGACGGCGAAGTCGCGCGCGGCGTATGGTCTGCGGCAGCTGAGAGAGGAGATGAATGAGGATGGCTAACGACATCACCGGTCCGGGTAATAGCGGCAAGTCCGGGAATGCTTCGGATATGGAACACCGCCCGAAAGCAGAGGGAAGGCCCGACTCAGCGGAAACGGCGGTAACGGAGCTTATCGCGGGTCTGGATCGGCTGGACCGGGCTTACGACAATAAAGCAGCGCCGCCTTCGCTCGGCGTGCTGCAAGCCCGGCTGATCGCCGCATCCGAAAGGCATCGCCGCCGGGTACTGAGGGAATGGCTGCTGTTCTGGCTGGTCTCCTTGGTTATACTCGGGTTCTCTCTGCTCGCGATTACTTCGGCGCCGCCGGTGTATTGGACGGTTCAGGGGCTTGTTCCTATCGCCGGAATCATCGCGGCGGCGATGCGTTCCGGACGGAAAGGGCGCGGTGAGCGGAGATGAAAGAACAGCATAGTCTGCCGCTATGGGCCTGGTCTTTACTTGCGGTACTGCTGATGACCCAAGGCGCGCTGTTATTCCGCGACGCACGCGCCCGGGGAAGGTGGCACTGGTTCTGGGGGTTGTGGGGAATGACAACGTTCCCGCTGCCTACGGTTCTCTACCTATTGTTTGTTATATTTCCCGAACACCGCCGGAGACGGAAGGAGAACAAGCTATGAAGTCCATCGATTTATCATTGTTATGGCCTCTCATTGCGCTGCAGGGGCTGCTGGCCGTTATCGGGCTGGTTTCTCTGGTCAGAGCGCAAAGTGTGCGCGGTCCGAAGTGGATGTGGGCAATCATTATCCTGCTTGGGAATCTGCTCGGCAGCCTTGCCTATTTTACGATTGGGAGGAAAGAATGATGCCGCCGCTGCTAGAAGTTTCGGAGCTTTACAAGGCTTTTCAGGGGCGGACTTCCGTAAATGGGATCAGCTTCAGCATGGAGCAGGGGCGCTGCGTTGCCCTGCTCGGCCCGAACGGCGCCGGCAAGACGACGACGCTGCGCATGCTTGCCGGCCTGTTAAATCCCGGCCGGGGCACGATTTTATTTGACGGCAAGCCGATTGGGCAGGATTACCGGAGGCAGATCGGTTATCTTCCCCAATCGCCGGCTTTTTACAACTGGATGACCGGAGAAGAGTACCTGATCTTTGCCTCAAGGATTAGCGGCATGGGCAGGAAAGAGGCTGCGGGCCGCGCTGCCGCCATGCTTGAGCGGATGGGACTTGCGGAAGCTGCCAAGCGGCGGATCGGCGGTTACTCCGGCGGCATGAAGCAGCGCCTCGGGCTTGCCCAGGCGCTTGTCCACGCCCCGCGCCTCCTGCTGCTGGATGAACCGGTATCGGCGCTTGATCCGATCGGCCGCAGGGAGATCATGGAGCTGCTGCGGGAAATCGGCAGGGAGACCAGCGTTCTTTTTTCCACTCATGTCCTGCATGATGCCGAAGAGGTCTGTGACGACATTATTCTGATGAACCATGGTGTCATCGCCGAGCAGGGAACATTGAATTCGCTGCGCGCCAAGTACAACCGGCCGGTTATCGCCCTGCGCGTGGAGCAGCGGGAGGAAGCCTTGCAGTGGCTGGAAACGCTGAACACCCGCTCGTATATCCTTGAGAGCCGTTCTGAAGGAGAAGGCTCCATATTTCTGAAGGTCAAGGATATGGAGGCGGCCAGGTCCGCGATTCTCCGGGAAGCAGCCGAACGGGGGATTCCGGTGGCCCGCTTCGAAGCGGGCTCCCTGTCTCTGGAAGATGTATTTATGGAGGCGGTGGGAGAATGAGAAACGCATTGATTTTTTACCGGAAAGAAATGCTGGAGGCGGTTCGCAGCTATAAGCTGCTGTGGATACCGGTCGTGTTTATCATTCTCGGGATGATGCAGCCGATCTCGGCCTATTATATGCCTGAGATTTTGCGAATGTCGGGCGATGTGCCCCCCGGAATGCTGGAATTATACAAGATGCCGGGGGCGGGGGAGGTCATGGCCAAGTCGATCGGGCAGTATGGAACGGTAGGCCTGCTCGTGCTCGCTCTCTCTGCGATGAACAGCTTTGCGGGCGAACGTGAGGGAGGGGCCGCGGAGCTGGTGCTGGCGAGGCCGTTGACTCCAATTGCGGCCGCTTCCGCCAAGTGGCTGGCGCAGCTGACGCTGCTTGCGCTGTCGTTGGGGCTCGGCGCCGCATGTGCAGGCTATTATACCGTCCGGTTAATCGGCAGCCTGTCTTGGAGCGGGGTGCTGGCCGCGTCGGCGATGTACGGGTTATGGCTGATGTGCGCCGTCTCGCTTACGCTCCTGTTCAGCGCCTGCCTTCGGGCCCCCGCCGCGGCCTTTCTGTCGCTCGCGGCCGCAGCGGCTCTCGCTCTGCTGCACTCTTTGCTTCCCCGGCAGCTGAACTGGTCGCCCGCCGCTCTGCCGCAGCTGTCCGCTCAGGCGCTCACGCAGCAGTCCGTCTCGCCTGCCGATTGGACTTTTCCGGTACTGTCGGGAATTGCGCTGATTGTTCTTTGCTTTTTGGGCGCCTCGGTATTATTTGGACGCCATAAACTGCCACGCTTTTAGTCCTTGCTGAAAATGTAACAACTTTTTTTCAATTTCATGTTTTTGCGTTTATTTTCAAAATTGCGCCGTTTCTTCCTGTAGACAGGTCTATCTTTTTTTAGTAGACTGTGAAAAAGCACAACAAGAAAGATATTGGCTCAGGAGGTAGGGCGATGCTGCGTTTAGGAGAAAAGGTTGTCATTGTCGCGGACGCTTTCGAGCAGAATCTTCCTATCGGGGATTACGGATACGTGATCGCTTACGACCGCAATCCTGATAATGCGTTTGATTATGTCATTCGCATCCCTCAGGCGAACCGGAACTTCTATGTCACGGCGGATGACGTTGAGACGGAAGCGGATCTGCTGATCGAGGAAGCGGAGAGAACTACGCGAGAGGCATTGGTCGATTATGCTTTGTCCACGCACAACGAGAAGTTGTTTTACCAATTGATGAACGGTGAGGCCGAGCAGGCGGAAGATATAGAGACTAGTTCCAAGGAAAACATGTCCCAGGCGGAATTCATCAAGCAGGTGAATCTCCGGGCCTGGATTTAAGAAAAACCGGCGCAAGCCGGTTTTTTTCAAAGTCGCTGCAAGGGAAGAACTCGGCTTAAGAGGGATTTAGCAGCTTTTTACAAAAGCACCCGGAGGTGCTTTTCTTGTTTTCTAACACTTCGCAAGGTGCATATTACCTGCATGCTGCGGAGCATATCCGCATTGAATTGTCTACGTATCTACAATATAATAAGAAACGTTATCCGGGCACTTTAGCCCTTTAAACAGGAGGGATACGTAAGTATGAGCATTACCGTCAAGGATGTGCAGCATGTGGCCCGGCTGGCCCGCCTGCATTTGAGCCCGGAAGAAGAGGCTGTGTTTACGGAGCAAATGAACGCCATTTTACAATATGCGGAAAAATTGAGCGGACTGGATACGGAAGGCGTAGAACCGACGACACATGTGCTGCATGTCAGCAATGTCATGCGCGAGGATGTTGTGAAGGAGAGCCTTTCCATAGAAGATGTACTGCTGAACGCGCCGGAGGAAGAGGACGGACAGTTCAAAGTACCGGCGGTCTTGGAATAATCTGAATAGGTAGGGAGATGACATTTTGAGCTTGTTTCAATATCGGTTATCCGAATTACATAATATGCTGCATGCCGCCCAAATCTCGGCCAGTGAGCTGACCGAGGAATCGCTGTCGGCCATCGCGCGGGTGGATGGCGATGTGCACGCTTTCCTGACGCTTGATGAAGAAGGCGCACGCGCGGCTGCCCGAGGGCTGGACGACAAGCTGGCCACTGGAGCGGCCAGAGGCTTGCTGTTCGGGCTGCCTGCGGGCATCAAGGACAACATTGTGACCAAAGGTCTGCGCACGACTTGCGCCAGCCGTTTCCTGGACAATTATCAGCCGATTTACGACGCGACCGTTGCCGTTAAGCTTCGCCAGGCGGACGCCGTGACGATCGGCAAACTCAATATGGACGAGTTCGCCATGGGCGGCTCGAACGAGAACTCCGCTTATGGAGCGGTCCGCAATCCTTGGGATCTGGAACGCGTTCCGGGCGGTTCCAGTGGCGGCTCTGCGGCGGCGGTGGCTGCGGGCGAGGTGTTTTTTGCGCTCGGCTCCGACACCGGCGGATCGATCCGCCAGCCCGCTTCGTACTGCGGCGTTGTCGGTCTGAAGCCGACCTACGGCCTCGTTTCCCGCTATGGCCTTGTGGCGTTTGCGTCCTCGCTCGACCAGATCGGGCCGCTGACGCGGACCGTTGAGGACTCCGCCTATGTGCTGCAAGCGATTGCCGGTTATGACGCCCAGGACTCCACGTCCGCCAAGGTCGACATTCCCGACTATTTGAGCGCCCTCACCGGCGACATCAAGGACCTGCGCATTGCCGTGCCGAAGGAATACCTCGGCGAAGGCGTCGATGCCTCCGTCCGCGAGACGGTGCTGGCCGCGCTGAAGGTGCTGGAAGACCTCGGTGCCATCTGGGAAGAGGTTTCCCTGCCGCATACCGAATATGCGGTAGCGACGTATTATCTGCTTGCTTCCTCGGAGGCTTCCTCCAATCTGGCCCGCTTCGACGGCGTCCGCTACGGCGTGCGTGTCGATGATGGAGGCGGGCTGGTCGATTTGTATCATAATTCGCGTAGCCGCGGTTTCGGACCGGAAGTCAAGCGCCGGATTATGCTTGGAACGTATGCGCTAAGCTCAGGCTATTACGATGCCTATTATTTGAAGGCGCAAAAAGTACGTACGTTGATCAAGCAGGATTTTGACGAAGTCTTTAAGAAGTACGATGTGGTCATCGGACCGACTGCGCCTACAACGGCGTTCAAGCTCGGCTCCCAGACGGAGGACCCGCTTACGATGTACTTGAACGATATTTTGACCATTCCGGTCAATCTTGCCGGCATTCCGGCGGTCAGCATTCCTTGCGGTTTTGCCGAAGGAATGCCTGTGGGGCTGCAGATTATCGGCAAAGAATTCGATGAGAGCACAGTGCTGCGCGTCGCGCACGCCTATGAACAGCATACCGATCATCACAAGCAGCGTCCGCAGCTGTAAACGGTCCATAAGGAGGGAAAGAGATAATCATGTCATCATCCAAGTATGAAACAGTTATTGGACTGGAGGTTCACGTCGAGCTTCATACCAAGTCCAAAATTTTCTGCGGCTGCTCCACGGAGTTCGGCGCACCGCCAAATACGCAAACCTGTCCCGTCTGCCTGGGACATCCCGGGGTGCTGCCCGTGCTGAACCGCCAGGCGGTAAACTATGCGATAAAAGCCGCAATGGCGCTGAACTGCACGATCAGCGATGTCAGCAAGTTTGACCGCAAGAACTATTTCTATCCCGACTTGCCAAAGGCTTACCAGATTTCGCAGTTTGACCAGCCGATCGGCCTGAACGGATGGATCGATATCGAAGTGAACGGTGAAACGAAGCGAATTGGTATTACCCGGCTTCATCTGGAAGAGGATGCCAGCAAGCTTACACATGTAGACGGCGGATTCGGCACGCTCGTCGACTTTAACCGGGGAGGAACTCCGCTGATTGAAATCGTCTCCGAGCCGGATTTGCGCTCCCCTGAAGAAGCCCGCGCTTATCTGGAGAAGATGCGGGCGATTATACAGTACTGCGACGTATCCGACGTCAAGATGGAAGAAGGATCCATGCGCTGCGATGCGAACATCAGCCTGCGGCCCGTGGGCCAGAAGGAATTCGGCATCCGCGCCGAGCTGAAGAACATGAACTCCTTCCGCGGCGTGCAGCGCGGTCTGGAGTATGAGGAGTTCCGCCAAGCGGATATTCTCGATGGAGGCGGCGAAGTCGTGCAGGAGACCCGCCGCTGGGATGACGCCCAGGGCAAGACTTTTTCCATGCGGGGCAAGGAAGAAGCCCATGACTACCGGTATTTTCCCGATCCGGACCTGATTGTGCTGCATATTGATGATGCTTGGAAGGAAGCCATCCGTTCTTCCATTCCCGAGCTTCCGGATGCGCGGCGGGTCCGCTACAGTGAAGAATTCGGTCTGCCCGCATACGACGCAGGGGTACTCACCGCATCCAAGCCAATTGCCGATTTCTTTGAGGGAAGCTTGAATTTCACCAGCGATGCCAAAGCCGTCGCCAACTGGATTATGGGCGATCTGCTCGCCTATCTGAACGGAAACAATTTGGAGCTGTCTGAGGTGAAGATCACGCCGCAGGGGCTTGGCGAGATGATCGGATTGATCGAGAAGGGCACCATCAGCAGCAAAATTGCCAAAACGGTGTTCAAAGAGATGATTGAATCCGGAAAGCTTCCGGCGAAGATTGTGGAAGAGAAGGGGCTTGTGCAGATCAGCGACGAAGGAGCGATCAAGGGGATTGTGGAAGCGGTCGTTGCGGCCAACCCGCAATCGGTCGAGGACTATAAGGCCGGCAAACAGAAAGCAATCGGCTTCCTGGTCGGACAAGTCATGAAAGAAAGCAAAGGCAAGGCCAATCCGGGGCTTGTCAACAAGCTTCTGACAGAAGTATTGAACAGCTAACATAAAATGCAATAAGTGGGTAATGAATACTGAAGGCTTGTCGGCAGCGACAGGCCTTCGGCAATATATAAGGAGATACCCGGTATGACCAAAATCGTGAAACTGGACCTGCAGGACAAAGATACTCTGGGAAGTCTGTGGAGCCTTCAGCATAAGGCCTATCGCCTGGAGGCGGAGTTGATCGGGTTTCATTCTATACCTCCGCTGCTGGAGACACGGGATACGTTAAGAAGCTGCGGCGAGGATTTTTACGGCTGCGTCAGTGAAGACGGCGAATTGTCCGGTGCCGTGGCCACGGAAGAAGAACACCCCGAGAGCCTGACGATTACACGGATGATGGTGAGTCCGGATCATTTTCGCCAAGGAATTGCCGGGCGGCTGCTCGAGTATGTATTCGCTCTTTATCCGGATAAGGAGCGTTTTATCGTGTCTACGGGCAAAAAGAATATGCCGGCCGTTTCTTTATACACCAAGCATGGCTTTGTTCCCGTTTCATCCGCGGAAGTGGCTCCCGGCGTCGAATTGATCGAATTTAACCGGAGCGGTAAACGTTGATTCCGGCAATTACACGGGGAAGGAGAGACGGTCCAGATGAAAAATGATTCGCGTACAGCGTTGTCGATGAATGAACGGGAGCCTTTACCCATAACGGAACGGGGCGGCAAGCGGTCTGGGCGGGAGGAAGAGAGCGGCGGAGCGGAAGTCATTCCTCCCCGGACAAAGCGGCAGCCAGCCAAGCGCAAATTCATAGCCGGCCTGCTGTCGGCTGTAATTCCCGGGGCCGGTCATTTCTATGTGGGCCTTGTCCGGAAAGGGATATCCTTACTGTTTGTGATTGCCTTGGACATTGCGGCGCTGCTGTATTTCTCTTCCATCGGCATGCAGATCAATGTACCGCTTTTGATTTTGCTGGCCCTGTTTATTCCCGTTGTCTATTTCTATAATGTATACGATGCCCTCCAATCGGCGGACCGGATTGTTCGTCTCCGGAAAATGGCCGTGCCCCCGGAGTTCTATACACAATCCGTTCAGGCGCGGCGCCGGCGTTCGATCAGCGAACCGGATATTTCATTCGGCCTGCTCCTGCTGGTCGGCGGAATCCTGCTGTTCCTTTTTCGGCAAAGACCGCCATGGCTTCGGTATTTTATTGAGCATCATGCCGGTGCGGCCATAGGCATACTCTTGATCGCCGGTGGAGTGCTTTTTGCGGCAAGAGAAATGGGCATTAAGTTCATGTCTAGGCAAGGAGACCGGAGAGAACGCCGGGTAGGCCGCTTTACCGCCTCTTTCCTGCTGGCTGGAGTCGGCATTATCCTGTTTCGGGATTGGCTGAAGGGAACCGACGATATGCTGCTGCTGCTGAAATGGTGGCCGGCCGTTCCCGTGATCTGGGGCGTGGAATATTTGCTTGGCTGCATGTTGGCTCGGCGGCCCCGAAGAGCGGGGACCGGTCCGAGATTCCGTCTGGATCTCCGCGGCCTTCTGCTTGCGATTGTGCTTGGCGCCAGCGTGTTTATTGTCTCGGAGCAGGAGCATTATCTTCATCTGTGGAACAAGGTCAGTCTCAATTTAACGGCGGCCGCCGTCGATTATGGGGAGGCCAAGGGCAGCAAATTTCAGAAGCCCGTTGTAACGGTGCCGGTGGAGCTGCAGTCTGCCAAGCTGACCGTTGACGCCATTAACGGGGACATTGTCGTACACCGGAGTCCCATTGATGATATTGAAGTGAACGCCACCGTATGGGTCGACCAGCTGGACGGAGCAAGAGCGGAAGCGGTATCGGACCAGTCGTTCATTGAAGTTACCGAAGGAGCTGCCATCAAGCTTTCGACTAAGGGCAAGGCCTACGGTGAATCGGGCAAGCGCCAGCCGCGAATGGATTTGGATATCGCCGTTCCGGACAGCCGCCGTTTCAATCTGGACATCACGACCATGAACGGCGGCATCACGCTGCAAAATACGGAAGCGATCCAAGACATCCATCTTGAAACCGGCAACGGACCGATTATTTTGCACAAGGTTTTCGGTAATATCGTAGGAAAGACCCACAATGGGGAAGTGAGGGTCAGAGAAATCCAGGGAGATGTGGACCTGTCCACGAGCGGCGGCGATATGCAGGCTTGGGATGTTGCGGGAAGGCTGAAGCTCTCAACGGCTGTCGGCAATATCCGCGCCCAGCGCAGCGGGGCCGATATCGACGTCTCCACCAAGAACGGCAATGTCGAAGTGAATGAAGCAAGAACGGCTTTGAACGCGCAGACTCTTAATGGAATCATCGATATCCGCTCTCCTTATGTCCAAGGGGACTGGGATATTTACAGCGCCGCTGGCGATATTCATCTGTTTTTGCCGACAGAAGGGAATTATTCCATTAAAGGTTCCAGCGGCTACGGAGATATCGTTACGGACTTCACTGAACTGGATATCGACAAAAAAACAGTCTCCGGCAAAGTTGGCACAGGCGAGTTCAAGGTGAACGTCGAGGGAAACAGCAACCTAAATGTGAGGAAAAATTGAATAAACTAATTTTTATCAAATAATAATCAGTATAATTAACCGATCGCGTTGACAATACTGAAGAACCGGTCTTACAATAAATACAATAACGTTTATTTACTCATGACTTAGATGTGAAGGCGGTGACAGGAATGGGAAGCGGTGTACAGCACGCATTGGAACAACTGAAGACAACGGGGGTCCGTATTACGCCACAGCGTCATGCGATTTTAACCTACTTGATGGAAGCGATGAATCATCCTACCGCTGATGAGATTTATCGTGCGCTGGAACCGAAGTTTCCAAGCATGAGCGTTGCCACCGTGTACAATAATCTCAAGATGTTTATGGAAGCGGGAATGGTCCGCGAGCTGACATACGGCGACAACTCCAGCCGCTTCGACGCCAATGTATCCGACCATTACCACATCATATGCCAGGAGTGCGGCAAAATCGAAGATTTCAGTTATCCTTCACTGCATGAGGTTGAACTTGAGGCGGAGAAGGCTACCGGCTTCAAAGTAAACGGATTGCGCATGGAACTGTACGGCATTTGCGGATGCTGCTCGAACAAACAGCATTAATAACTGAAACGGTAATACAGTATAGCGCAAGACTCCGCCGCTTCTTTAAGGGCAGTGGACGCTTTGCCTGAAAAGCAATGACAACGTGCGGAGTCCGAATCTAACGCGGATGCCTCACGTTTTCTTTTTTGTAGCAGCATTTCTCTAACTTTAAATCCAGCAGGGTACGGAGGATGTATTTTGAACAAAAGACAGAAATATAGACGCGGACGCCCCGGCAGACGAGCCGGGCTTCTTCGCAGGCTCTCGGGCCTGCTTATTATTGCGGCAGCGGCATATGCGGTCATTTTTTACGTGCTTCCCAATCCCCTTCAAGTAGACCCGGAGTGGAAAGGGAAGGACAAGCCGATTTTTGTCAAGGGCAATTATACCGGCTATTTCGCTTCCGGTTCAGGGGAGAGCCTGCTGCTGCCGCTTCCACTTTTGCAAAAAAACGTCGACTCTTCCATTCGGTATGAAGCCGGGACGAAGTCGGTCATTCTTACGACGGACAGCGAGCTTTTATATATGCAGGCGGAGAAGAAGTCAGCCAGTCTTAACAATAAGCCGATTCAGCTTCGGCTGGCACCTGAAGAGCGCGGCGGGATAACCTATTTGCCGGCCGAGACGCTCAAAAGCTTATACGGTCTTGATGTGCAGGAGAATGCCGATACGGGCGCGGTTCTGATTATGACAGCCGGAGAAACGGTACAGCTGGGACAAGTGCAGGACAAAAAAGCCGCGCTGCGGACCAAGCCGACGATTCATGCGCCCGCCCTGGCCAAAATGAAGGCAGGAACCAAACTGAGAATCTGGGGGCGTCAGGAAGGATGGCTGTACGTTCAAATGGACACCGGATACGCAGGTTATGTAAAGGCATCGGAGATAGCCAAGACCGGAACCAAAACGGTGAAAAAGAAGCCCTCGGCTCCAACCCGGGCGGAACGCCGCTGGGATGGTAAAGCCGTAAATCTTACCTGGGAAGCCGTGTATAACCGCAATCCTAATCCCGCTTCCATCGGCAAGCTGACCGGTGTAAATGTCGTAAGCCCCACCTGGTTTAAAATTGTGGACGGCGAGGGCAATGTGCGAAGCCAGGCGGATCAGGCTTATGTGTCATGGGCTCACGGCCGGGGAATGGAAGTCTGGGGGCTGCTGAGCAACAGCTTCGATCCTGACTTGACCACACAGGCGCTATCCACCTATGACAAACGGATGAGGACGATCGTACAGCTGCTGGAATACTGCGACCTTTACAATCTCGACGGCATCAATATCGACTTTGAAAATGTATATACCAAGGACGGCGGCAGTGTCACACAATTTATCCGCGAGCTGAAGCCGATGGCCCAAGCTAAAAATCTCGTTCTTTCCATTGACGTCACCCCAAAGTCGAACAGCGAAATGTGGTCGCTCTTTCTCGACCGGCGCGCGCTGGGGGAGTTGGCCGATTTTATTATCGTTATGGCCTATGACGAGCATTGGGCATCCAGCCCTGAAGCCGGTTCGGTGGCATCCCTGTCCTGGTCACAGAACGCCGTTGAGCGGATTCTTGAAGAGGACTCGGTGCCGGCCCGCAAGCTGGTTTTGGGAGTTCCCCTGTATACGCGTATTTGGACCGAACAGAAGGTTGAAGGGAAGAACAAAGTAAGCTCCAAGGCGGTGGGGATGGAGGCCGTTGCCGAAATCATCCGCTCCAAGAAGCTTAAGCCCGTGCTTTCCAAAGATACAGGCCAAAACTACGTGGAATATAAGGAAAACGGAGCTCTCCGCAAAATATGGATTGAGGACAAGGTTTCGCTTAAATCGAGAGTGGAACTGGCCAAGTCTTTGAAGCTTGGGGGAATTGCCTCTTGGAACCGAAGCTTTGCGGATGATTCCGCTTGGAATACACTGCACGGAATACATCAATAATACGGCTGAACGGCATTTATATAATCCTTCATTGAAAAAAGAGGTCTCTCCGACGATTGGAGAGCCTCTTTTTTTGATGCCGGTTGCCTGCGCCGGCATCCCTTTTTGCTGCGCCAGAACTCCTTTACCGTTCAGCCTTCCCGTCTTTAAGCTGCTCGGAGGTAATGGTCGCCTGCTCAGGGTCCAGGGTAAGAATCGTATGGCAGAACATGCAGCGGTCTGTTTTGCCGAGCATTTTGGTCCGTTTGCCGCACTCTGGACATTCTACTTGAACGGCGCTTGTGGAGAGCATACCTGCCCAAAAATAAATTACAAGACTGGCGACCATCGAAACCAGGCCGATTACAAGACCGATTCCGGCGACAATTTTACCTGCCTGACCCCAGAACACAATGCCCGCTGTACCCAGAATCATAAGCCCCATACCGAGCATCGTCAGCAGCAGACCCCAAGTGCGAAATGCGTTAATCTTAGCGGATTTAAACATCATGAGTATTTTCTCCCACTAAATATAGTTCGGTCGTCCAGAAGGAACTGACATCAATATGTAGAATTAATAGATTAAGATTCTAAGATAAAAGAATTATAACTGAATTGACGCAAAATCGCCAAATTTGATGGAGGACGATATGGAATTATCCAATCTGACATTATTAAATGGAGATATTTTTGACGTGAATGCTCTGGGAGCGATTGTTTTGGGGTCCCAAGGAAATGCTCTTTTTCAGAGTGCTCTGCTTCACGACTTTGATAAAGTCATATTGATTCTTCATGAGAACGGGGCAGAAAACCGACTGATTGATCATATGGTTGCAGGCGAATTTCGGACTCAGACTCTCCGCGTCGGTCGTTCGATGCTGGAGCGTTCGATCATCACAGGGGACAATAATGAGCGGGTTACCTGCCTCCTGGAGGGTGAAATCATTTGGGATCCAAAAGGAATCCTGGAGAGGCTCCGCGAAGAAGTGATTCGCTTTGAGCAGCCACTTAGAGAACGGGTACTGTTCTTGGAATTTGCCAGGTTTCTGCATATGCATGTGAAATCCAAACGTTACTTGCAGGCAGGCTGCTACATGGATTCGTACAATTGTATCTTGGTTGCCCTGTATCATTGGGCTCGGCTGGAGGTCAGCGAGGCTGGTCATTATCCGATGCCGGCGGTATGGGAGCAGGTGAAGAATCTCAACAACTCGGTATACAAGCTGTACGATGAATTGACGATCAGCGGCGAAACGATGGAACAAAGAATTGAGCTTGTTCAGCTTGCTTGTGAGTTCTCTCTTATGTCCAAAATGGGGGATTGCTGCAAATGGCTTCTTGATCTATTGAGAGACCGCAAAGAGCCGTGCAGCATAGAGGAGCTTCTCGCTCTTCCGGGACTCAAAGATGTGGAAGCGGAACTGCCTTTGGTCCTTCGCAAGCTGACATCCCGCTCATTGGTAAGAGAAATGGCGTCCTGGGCCGATGCGGGCGGCAGGTATCCGATACGATATACATTATAATATATTGACCTTATGTTAAATATGAAGGGTTTTGAATTGGAGAGGCTCGGCGCTCTCTTTTTTTTATTTATTTATGGTTGACTACCCACTCATTCATGTGATAAATTATAACTCGTCCCTCTGGAGCGGAAACCTTTTAATAAGAACCAGATAATGGATTTTGAAAAAAAGGTTGACTAAAACGGAGAAGATGTGATATATTATAAAGGTCGCTGCAAGAGACACGGCGACGCACTGAAAGAGACTTTGATCTTTGAAAACTGAACAACGAGTGAGTATAAAATGAGAAGAAATTCTCGTCAGTTTGTTTGAATGAGCTATCGGCTCTACCTTTTTTGGAGAGTTTGATCCTGGCTCAGGACGAACGCTGGCGGCGTGCCTAATACATGCAAGTCGAGCGGAGTATTTTGAAGAGCTTGCTCTTCAAAATACTTAGCGGCGGACGGGTGAGTAACACGTAGGCAACCTGCCCCTTGGACTGGGATAACTACCGGAAACGGTAGCTAATACCGGATAAGACCTTCTGGTGCATACCGGAAGGCGGAAAGGCGGAGCAATCTGTCACCAGGGGATGGGCCTGCGGCGCATTAGCTAGTTGGTGGGGTAACGGCTCACCAAGGCGACGATGCGTAGCCGACCTGAGAGGGTGAACGGCCACACTGGGACTGAGACACGGCCCAGACTCCTACGGGAGGCAGCAGTAGGGAATCTTCCGCAATGGGCGAAAGCCTGACGGAGCAACGCCGCGTGAGTGATGAAGGTTTTCGGATCGTAAAGCTCTGTTGCCAGGGAAGAACGTCTCTTAGAGTAACTGCTAAGAGAGTGACGGTACCTGAGAAGAAAGCCCCGGCTAACTACGTGCCAGCAGCCGCGGTAATACGTAGGGGGCAAGCGTTGTCCGGAATTATTGGGCGTAAAGCGCGCGCAGGCGGCTGTTTAAGTCTGGTGTTTAAACCATGGGCTCAACCTGTGGTCGCACTGGAAACTGGGCAGCTTGAGTGCAGAAGAGGAAAGTGGAATTCCACGTGTAGCGGTGAAATGCGTAGAGATGTGGAGGAACACCAGTGGCGAAGGCGACTTTCTGGGCTGTAACTGACGCTGAGGCGCGAAAGCGTGGGGAGCAAACAGGATTAGATACCCTGGTAGTCCACGCCGTAAACGATGAGTGCTAGGTGTTAGGGGTTTCGATACCCTTGGTGCCGAAGTTAACACAGTAAGCACTCCGCCTGGGGAGTACGGTCGCAAGACTGAAACTCAAAGGAATTGACGGGGACCCGCACAAGCAGTGGAGTATGTGGTTTAATTCGAAGCAACGCGAAGAACCTTACCAGGTCTTGACATCCCTCTGAATCACCTAGAGATAGGTGCGGCCTTCGGGACAAAGGAGACAGGTGGTGCATGGTTGTCGTCAGCTCGTGTCGTGAGATGTTGGGTTAAGTCCCGCAACGAGCGCAACCCTTGACTTTAGTTGCCAGCAGGTAAGGCTGGGCACTCTAGAGTGACTGCCGGTGACAAACCGGAGGAAGGTGGGGATGACGTCAAATCATCATGCCCCTTATGACCTGGGCTACACACGTACTACAATGGCCGGTACAACGGGAAGCGAAGCCGCGAGGCGGAGCCAATCTTATAAAGCCGGTCTCAGTTCGGATTGCAGGCTGCAACTCGCCTGCATGAAGTCGGAATTGCTAGTAATCGCGGATCAGCATGCCGCGGTGAATACGTTCCCGGGTCTTGTACACACCGCCCGTCACACCACGAGAGTTTACAACACCCGAAGTCGGTGGGGTAACCCGCAAGGGAGCCAGCCGCCGAAGGTGGGGTAGATGATTGGGGTGAAGTCGTAACAAGGTAGCCGTATCGGAAGGTGCGGCTGGATCACCTCCTTTCTATGGAGAATCGTTTCCCGCAGCGGAAACATTCAAATCTTAAATCTAGCCATTCTGGCTAGTTGCTCACTCGTTGCTCAGTTTTGAGAGCTCAAACTCTCAACTTGATCCTTGAAAACTGGATACCGAAACGAAAATTGCGTTTTAGAACATCTTTTAGCTGAGCTTGTGTCAAGCGATTGATCAAGTGAAGATAAAGTGCTTAATTGGTTAAGCTATTAAGAGCACACGGAGGATGCCTAGGCGCCAGGAGCCGACGAAGGACGTGGCGAACAACGAAAAGGCCTCGGGGAGCTGTAAGCAAGCTTTGATCCGGGGGTGTCCGAATGGGGAAACCCGGCTGTGGTAATGCACAGTCACTTCCATCTGAATTCATAGGGTGGGTAGAGGCAGACCAGGGGAACTGAAACATCTAAGTACCCTGAGGAAGAGAAAACAAGAGTGATTCCGTCAGTAGCGGCGAGCGAACGCGGAACAGCCTAAACCAGGGAGCTTGCTCCCTGGGGTTGTGGGACGTCTCACATGGAGTTACAAAGGAATCGAGTAAACGAAGAGGTCTGGAAAGGCCCGCCAAAGAAGGTAAAAGCCCTGTACTTGAAATTCTATTCCCTCCGAGACGGATCCCGAGTAGTGCGGGGCACGTGAAACCCCGTATGAATCCGGCAGGACCATCTGCCAAGGCTAAATACTCCCTGGCGACCGATAGTGAAACAGTACCGTGAGGGAAAGGTGAAAAGCACCCCGGAAGGGGAGTGAAACAGTACCTGAAACCGTGTGC